>DASYTA010000522.1:0-7275 GCA_036002745.1 Cyclobacteriaceae bacterium
GATGACAAACCTCGCAGCGGTGGATATGGAATCTACTATCACTTTGATTATGTGGGAGGACCACGCAATTACAAGTGGCTCAATACAAGTCCGATTATCAAAGTGTGGGAACAAATGAATTTGGCTTACAACTACGGTGTAGACAGAATTTGGATTGTAAATGTTGGCGATCTCAAACCAATGGAGTTTCCGATAAGTTTCTTTCTTGATTATGCATGGGATCCCAAAAAATGGAATCAAAATAACATTCAGGAATATACTAGGCAATGGAGTGAACAACAGTTTGGAAAAGAATACGCAGATGACATTGCTGATATAATTTCGAAGTACGCAAAGTTTAATGGGCGAAGAAAGCCTGAGTTATTAAATTCTGAAACGTATAGTCTTGTCAACTACAACGAAGCGGAAAAGGTAGTTGACGAATATCGCGCTATTGAAAAGAAAGCAGAATCCATTTATGAAAAAATTCCAACTGAACTCAAAGATGCTTACTATCAACTAGTCTTTTATCCGGTTAAGGCTTGTGCTAATCTCAATGATATGTACGCTACAATTGCCAAAAATAAATTGTATGCTTCTCAAGGAAGAGTGTCAACCAATGACTTCGCCAAACAAGTAAAAATACTTTACCTTAAAGACAGTGCACTCTCCACTTATTACAATAAAACTTTGGCTGGTGGAAAGTGGAATAATATGATGAACCAAATTCACATTGGCTACACCTATTGGCAGCAACCTAACGAGCGGATAATGCCCGAAACAAAAAACATTGAAAATTCATCCAATGCAGAAATGGGTGTTGCTGTGGAAGGTTCAGAAAAATTTTGGTTAAGTTCTTCAACAGACGCGATTCTTCCCGAATTCAACTCTTATCAAAAGTCAACTCATTATTTTGATATTTTCAATCGTGGAAAAGCATCTTTTGATTTTTCAATTTCATCAAAGCTACCTTGGTTGAAATTTTCTGAAACTAAAGGAACAATTGATAAAGAGAAAAGGATAACGGTTAGTGTGGATTGGGCAAAGGCACCATCGGGAATAACAGAAAATCCAATCACCATCACTGGTGAAAATGGAAAGCAAATAGTTGTAACTGCAAAAATTAATAAATCCTCAGCAAAAATAAGTGAGCCAGGTTTTGTTGAAACAAATCAATTCATCTCTATCGAAGCTGAACATTATACTCGAGCAGTTAATGGTGCAAAAGTGAATTGGCAAGTCCTTCCTGATTATGGCAACACATTGTCCGCAGTTACAACTTCTCCGGTTACAGCTCCAAGTCAAGAACCTAGCAACGAAAATCCACATCTTGAGTATAACTTATTTTTATCTGATACGGCTACAGTAAAAGTTCTGCTTTATCTTGGCACAAGTCTTAGTTACAATGCGAATGAAGGGCTTCGATTGGCCGTTTCGTTTGATGATCAAGCTCCTCAAATAATTAATATCAATAAAAATGAAGCACTAAAGGCTTGGGAAAAAGTGGTAGAAGATAATACCCGCCTTATTTCAACAAAGCACAAAATCGGTTCAGTTGGAAAACATATTTTAAAATATTGGGCAGTTGATCCGGGAGTCGTGTTGCAAAAAATTGTTGTTGATGCTGGCGGTGTTAAGCCAAGCTATCTCGGGCCGCCTGAAAGTTATTTTCAAAAGGCGAAGAAATAAAGAAGAGTATTTTCAACTCCATGAAAACAATTCCTATGAATAAAAAGATATTTTGTGTTGCTTCAATTTGTTTGTGTTTATTAATTACTGCTGATCTTGCTGCACAAATCAAACTTCCAAGATTAATTTCTGATGGAGTAATATTTCAAAGAGATGCCAAACTGAAAGTGTGGGGATGGGCTTCTGCAAAGGAAGACGTTTCTCTACTTTTTAAAGATAAAGTTTACAAAACCTCAGCCGATGAAAATGGGCGATGGGAGTTATCCATTCCAAGTCAACCTTCAGGCGGTCCATTCGAAATGACATTTAAAGGCAAAAACGAAATCACTATTCACAATATCCTCTTTGGTGACGTTTGGGTTTGCTCTGGGCAATCGAATATGGAACTTACGATGGACAGAGCGAAAGACAGGTATCCCTCAGTAATTGCCAATTCTGAAAACACAAACATTCGTCAATTCTTAGTGCCTGATAAGTATGACTTTAAGAAAGCACAAGATGATCTTGATGGTGGAACATGGGAATCTGCCAATCCAAAAAATTTGCTCCAATTTTCTGCTGTCGCTTATTTCTTTGCGAAAGAGATTTACGAAAAGGAGCATGTTCCTATTGGTTTGATCAACGCTGCTCTCGGCGGTTCTCCGGTGGAGGCGTGGATGAGCGAAGATGCATTGATACCATTCCCAAGTTTACACGATGAGCTAATTAAATTTAGAGATGACAAAGTCATTCAAGAAATTGAAAGCAGCGACAACCAACGATCGAAGGACTGGTACAAAGAATTAAACAGCAAAGACATCGGGCTTTCTAGTTCTACTAAGTGGACTGATCCAAAGCTCGACGATAATGATTGGACCGAGACTACGGTGCCGGGTTTCTGGGCCGATGGACAACTAAAAAACACTAACGGAGCTGTGTGGTATAGAAGGAAAATCAATGTGCCGAAGTCATTGGTAGGGATGCCTCTAAGACTTTGGTTGGGAAGAATTGTGGATCAAGATTCTGTTTTTGTGAATGGAAAATTTGTTGGCACTACCGGCTATCAATATCCTCCACGTAAATATGTGATCGGTCCATCCATTTTAAATGAAGGTGAGAATACAATTGTCGTTCGAATTATTAACAGCGGCGGCAAAGGCGGATTCGTACCTAACAAACCATACTTTATAGCAAGTGAAAAAGATACAGTCAACTTAACTGGAACATGGAAGTACAAATTAGGCACGGCAATGCCTCCTCTAGCTGGATCAACTGCTGTTCGTTGGAAACCAGGAGGGTTGTACAACAAAATGATCTCACCCTTATTAACAACTTCCATTAAAGGAGTGATCTGGTATCAAGGTGAATCGAATGCATCGCGAGCAGATGAATACCGAAAAACATTCCCAGCCTTAATTAAGAATTGGAGAGAAAAGTGGAAGCAAGTCGACTTTCCATTTCTATTTGTCCAGCTAGCAAATTTTATGGAGAAAAGAACAGACCCATCGGAAAGCGAGTGGGCTTCATTACGTGATGCACAGCTTCATGCACTCACACTACCAAAAACAGGAATGGCTGTTGCTATTGATCTTGGTGAGTGGAATGATATCCATCCACTTAACAAAAAAGACGTAGGACATAGACTTGCTGTCATTGCAGAGCACCTGGCTTACAACGATAAAAAAAATGTTTACTCAGGACCTCTTTATCAATCCTCAAAAATTAACGGTAACAAAATCGAAATTTCATTCACCAATGTCGGTAGCGGCTTGCTAGCTAAAAGTGGTGACTTGAATTATTTCTCCATTGCCGGTGCTGATAAAAAATTCGTATGGGCCAAGGCAAAAATTGAAAATAATAAAATTGTTGTCTGGAGTGATGAAGTTGTCAAGCCTGAGTTAGTAAGATATGCCTGGGCCGACAATCCCGAAGGCGCTAATCTTTATAACAAAGAAGGATTGCCGGCATCTCCATTTTCCTTCGAGTTAAAAAAATAGCGATTTATTAATCCTCAATTTTAATCATTCTCTATGGATTCAATCGTCGAAATCGAAAAAGCTTTGAATCAAAAAACCAATGATCAATTGATTTTAATTTTGAAAGAACATTCAACTTACCATAAAGCTACAGTTGTTGCTGCTGGCAAAATACTTACCGAAAGAGGAATTGATCTAGAGAAAATAAAAGATCAAATCAACCCGCCTGAGCACATTGATGAGCAGAAGTACGTTGAAGAAGAAATGGAAATCGATCCAACCTACGAAAAGTACAAGCAAGAAATAGAATCGAGATTGGATAACGGAACCGATATAGAGTCACTTAAGGTTGCTCTAAAAGATAAAGGCTACAATGGTTTTGATATGATTAATGAAGCTGTTCAAAAAGGTGAAACTGTTAAAGGAAAAAATTGGAAAAAGTGGGTAACAGGTTCGGCAATTGCATTAATTGCCCTTCGCCTATTGCGTTTGATTCTACTGAATTCATAAACCTAATTCATAATACCAGAACAATTAACACATGAAAAAAAATATATTTCTATTACTCTTGGTAGCATTCGCAAATGCAGCCTTCGCACAATCCAAGATCGATTCAACTAAAGGCTTAAAAGATTATTATCAATCTTATTTTCTGATGGGAGTAGCGGTGTCGCCTCAATTGCTTAAAAGTGCTGACGCGAAATTGATTCTACAGCAGTTCAGCAGTATGACGCCTGAAAATGTGATGAAGCCAGGTCCTATTCATCCTGCCGAGGATCGCTACAATTGGGTGCCAGCAGATGAGATTGTTGACTATGCACAAGCGAATCATCTGAAAGTACGTGGACATACGTTGTGCTGGCATCAACAAACTGCTGAGTGGTTTTTCAAAGACGCTAGTGGCAATCCTGTTTCGAAAGATGTTTTATTGAAACGGTTAAAAGATCACATCACTAACGTTGTTGCCCGATACAAAGGGAAAATCTATGCGTGGGATGTAGTTAACGAAGCTATTGCCGACGACAGTACTAAATTTTTGCGCGACACCCAATGGTTCAAAATCTGTGGTGAAGATTTTATCACAAAAGCATTTGAGTATGCTCATGAAGCCGATCCGGGTGCACAACTTTTCTATAACGACTACAACTCTGAAAGGCCCGAGAAAGCTGAACGAATCTACCGATTACTTAAAAAATTAGTAGACGCAAAAGTTCCAATTCATGGCGTAGGGTTGCAAGGCCATTGGTCAATCTTCGAGCCCAAAGAAAGTGAATTGAGAAATGCTATTGAAAAATTCTCTTCCCTTGGCTTGAAGGTTCAAATCACAGAGTTGGACGTTTCTGTTTACAAATGGGAAAAAAATGACCGCGGACTTAAACCTGGTGAAGTTGGTGTCTTTACTCCAGAATTGGAACAGAAGCAAATCGAAAAATATAAAATGGTCTTCAAAGTTTTTCGCGACTACAAAAATGTAATCACTGGAATTACTTTCTGGAATCTTTCTGACAAGCACACGTGGTTGGATTATTATCCAGTAAAAGGAAGAAAGAATTTTCCTTTACTCTTCGATCAAAATTTGAAACCCAAGAAAGTATTTTGGGAAGTAGTAAAGTTCTAACTGAATAATTATTTCTTCACCGCCAAGTCCAGGGCTTTTGTAGTTGTATAATACTTAGCCAGCATGTTGGGAACTTCCCATGCTGGCATATTTCCTTTCTGTAAATACCCTAAAAAATTTTCAGTTACTCTTGCAAAGTGGGCCTCGTGGCCCTCTTTGTATTTATCAGGAATGGTCACGAGCCACGATTTGTTAATTTTCTTCAGCTCAACACCTGGATATCTATCTTGAATCTTTTTCAACTGCTCGAGTAGAATTGCTTCATAAGAAGCATCATTTTGTTTTGGCTCGATGTAAAGAGTTGGTTGAAAATTTTCATCAGCGTCTTGTCGCACTACCAAGCTGGCTTTTGTTCCGCGCATGATTGAATAGTGCGTGTCCCCTCCTACCGAAGCTTTGTAATTCCATTCCACCGAAACCTTCGCATGAATTCCTTTTATTTGATAATTAATCTCTCCATTACAATAAACTCCTAAAACACTATCATTCTTTACAATTGATTTTAAATAGTCAGGGAAAGTTTTTAGACCTGTAATGGAATTAAACTCATGCAAAGTCATATCGGTTGTCCAACGTTTTGCTTTGAGAACTTCAATATCTTTTTTGTAATCAATAATTTGCTCAGGAAAACATTCCCACTGCACCAAATCAACGAGATGCGTAGTTACATCAACGATGCCATTCCCTTCCTGTGCAACATCCATAAACCAAGGTGGCCGCTTCAGTATATTTCCTGAAACATACTTATAGAAATAGTGAACACCTTTTTTTATTACAGCAGGATTATCGGTCGAACCTTTTTCCATCTCACCAAATACTTCCGGCAATAAGGAAAATTCTCTCTGAAGAATGGACGTGATCTCAAAGCGCTCTGTCATGATATCATACAACACAAGGTTATTTTTCTTAGCAACATCGAAGGCGTCTTCCAAAATTTGGAAACCTTCAGCCGTAACGGCCATAGGTTTATCCGCCAACACGTTGAACCCTGCTTTCAATGATCGATGAATGTATTCCGTCTTTTTTCGATTATTTCCCGCCAAGACAACAACGTTCCCGGTTTTTTCAGCAAGCATCTCTTCAAAGAAGTCTTCGCTATCGTATACTTCTTCTTTCCAATGCGTTGGATTTTCTTGCCTTGAATTGAATGCGTTAATCCGGTCAAGGTGCAATTGAAGATCTGGTCCAGAGGGTGCGTAAACGTGAACGATTGAATCCACACTTTCATACATGGTCTTCTGAACTAACGCAGCATGAAAATGCCCTGGATCTAATGTTACTAGATGAACGGGTTTAGTTACTTGTTTCTCATTTTGCTTGTTCTGACAAGACATACAAACGAAGAGCGTGAGATACCACGCAGTCACTATTTTTGTCATAGAATTATTCAAACTGAAAAGCGAAATACATACAAGTTCCTTTACCATCATTGCGAATGGCATGAGAAACATTCGAACCGAGATAATAGATATCACCTGCGCCCCCCTTATAAAATTTATCGGCAATCTGCATTTCTGTTTTATTCTCGATTACTAAAACAATTTCCTCTGCTCTATGCTTATGTGGTTCGTGACTTTTTATTCCTTCTTTCAAAGTAGTCACGTGCATTTCAAGTCTTTTACACATGGCCGTTGATCGTTCAAAGTAATGACGAATTCCTCCTTTGTCATGAGGTTTGAATTCTATTTTATTCCAGTCCTTAACAAAAGAACTTCCAGGGGCTTTATTCACTACTAGTTTAGACCGATACTTCATTAAGTAGAAATTACAAGAATCCTGACTTGCATTTTGCATTGTATATTTTTGGCCAGGTATTAACAAGGCAATACTGCCGGCACCGACAGACCAGCTCGAATCATTAAGACCAATAGTGAGTGTTCCTGTCTTTATCAAGATTAAATGTTCTTCATCATTCGGAACCTGAAGGTTATTTTTTTTCTTGACAGGCAGAAGAGTATTAGCTCTCATCTTCAATAAACTCATATCATGGGAGCTTCCCTCAAAAAGTGAAGTAGTAAGAATGCTTTCGTGAAT
>DASYTA010000523.1:0-10724 GCA_036002745.1 Cyclobacteriaceae bacterium
TCTGTTGCATCAATTCAAGATTGGGCTGGACACTGCATGCAAATCAGATTTATCCTCTCATCAACAAGCAAAAGTTCATCTCGCAGCAATAACCTCGAATTTCAACTTAGTTCATGACCAAATAAATAATGATTTGCAAAATGAAGCGGGATACTGGAAACAAATTCTTAACCAACATCTGATCGAATTGAATGAGGAGTTTCAAATTTTTGATCCATGGGTTTTGCTTGAAAGCGTTCCTTTAAAGTTCATCAAGTTGCTTTCAACGATTCCGATTTCAACACTAACTGAATTATCGAAAGCTGCATATGAATTGCAAACGGAAATAAAAGACTTGATCAATGCGCATAATACCTCCGATGAAAATGATTGGCTTGAGTTGCTTCAAACTTCTTTGGTAGAATCCATTAGCATCGCAGATGGTCAAATTGAATCTGCTGAAAACCTTTCCCGTCAATGCAATGAGCTAGCTGAAATGGAATGGGATTTTTTGTTCGACAAATTCAGCAACTTGTTTACCATCGGTTACAATGTGCAGAAACATCAGGCGGATGAGAGCTATTATGACTTGCTTGCATCTGAGGCTAGACTTTGCACGTTCATTGGTATCGCCCAAGGAAAACTCCCTGAAGAAAGTTGGTTCGCCTTAGGCCGGCTGATCACCAACATTAATGGCAATTCTATTCTTCTTTCGTGGAGTGGGTCAATGTTCGAATATTTGATGCCGCTTTTGGTGATGCCTACCTATGAAAACACATTACTTGATCAAACTTGTAAAGCAGTTGTGAAGTGGCAGATTGAATATGGAAATAAAACCGAACTGCCATGGGGAATTTCGGAATCGGGTTATAACATGATCAACACCAATTCCAATTATCAGTATCGTGCGTTTGGTGCTCCGGGTTTAGGATTGAAACGCGGTCTCGAAGCTGACTCGGTGATTGCTCCTTACGCTTCTGCATTGGCTTTGATGGTAATGCCTGTAAAGGCATGCGAAAACCTGGAGTTGCTTTTTGAAAAAGGGTTTGAAGGGAAGTACGGATTTTATGAAGCCATTGATTACACGCCATCGCGTTTGCAACTTGGACAATCAGCAGCCATTGTTTATTCCTTTATGGCGCATCACCAGGGGATGAGCTTGTTGTCGTTGTCATACTTGCTGCACGACAAGCCGATGCAAAAGCGTTTTGAATCGGAACCTCAATTTCAGGCAGCTCTCTTATTATTGCAAGAACGAATTCCAAAGGCTTCAACTTTCTTTGCGCATACTACAGACATTGTGGATATCAATTCCGGGGGCACGGTTGCTGAGACACGAATTATCAATACACCCAATACACCTATTCCTGAAATACAACTGCTGTCGAACGGTAACTATCATTTAATGATAAGCAACGCAGGTGGTGGTTACAGTCGCTGGAAAAATATAGCAGTTACACGCTGGCGTGAAGACGGCACACGTGATAACTGGGGTACATTTTGTTACATCCGCGATCTGAAAAGTAAATCGTTCTGGTCGAATACGCACCAACCAACGCTTATTAAGGGAGAGAATTATGAAGCTGCATTTTCTCAGGGCCATGTTAATTTTCATAATACAATAAATGACATTGAAGCGCGAACTGAAATTGCAGTGTCGCCAGAGGATGATATTGAAATACGCAGAGTACGCGTTACTAATATTGATGGTGGCAGAAGAACTGTAGAAGTAACGAGTTATGCAGAAGTAGTTCTAGCTTCAGCCATGTCGGATATTATGCAACCGGCATTCAGCAATCTTTTTGTGCAAACTGAGATTATCGAATCCCATCATGCGATTGTGTGCACACGCAGGCCTCGATCGGCTGAAGAACAATCACCATGGATGTTTCATTTGATGACTGTGCATGGAAAAGAAATCAAGGAAATATCTTACGAGACTGACCGTATGGAATTTGTTGGCCGCGGAAATTCAATCACCAATCCGCAGGTGATGAACAACTCGGGCCCACTCTCAGGACATCAGGGTTCTGTGTTGGATCCTATTGTTTCCATTCGATATAAGATAGAGATTGACCCGCATGAAACTGTCACGGTCGACATGATCATCGGGATTGCCGAAAAGAAAGAAACCTGCTTGAGCTTGATTGATAAGTATCAAGACAAGCATCATAAAGACCGCGTATTCGAGTTGGCGTGGACGCACAGCCAAGTAGTGCTCAGACAGATTAATGCGTCAGAGAGTGATGCGCAATTGTTCGGTCGTCTGGCAAGTTCAATACTTTTCACCAATCCTTTGCTTCGCGCTGATCCAAAAATTTTAATTAACAATCATCGTGGGCAATCTGGGCTTTGGGGTTATTCCGTTTCAGGAGATTTGCCGATCGTGCTTCTTCAAATTGAAAAGCAAGCTAACATCTCGCTAGTAAAGCAATTAATAAAAGCGCATGCCTACTGGCGATTGAAAGGCCTTGTTGTTGATTTGGTCATCTGGAATGATGAACATAATGACTATCGTCAGATATTACAAAATGAAATTCAAACACTGATCCCTGCTGAGTTAAAAGATCGCCCCGGTGGAATTTTTGTGAGAGGATTAGATCAAATATCCAATGAGGATCGAATACTATTTCAAACGGTGGCTCGTGTAAATATTTCTGATAATGGTGGAACATTATCATATCATGTTAAGCGCAAACCACAAGCAAAGGTGGTCGCACCTTATATTATCCAAACAGAAAAGCGTGTGCCGTCTATAACTCAAATTGACTTACCGAAAGATCTTATCTTTTTTAACGGCTTAGGCGGATTTTCGCCTGATGGCACGCGGTACGTTATTGGCGTTGATGGTAGAAACAAAACTCCGGTTCCCTGGGCGAACGTTATCGCAAACCCAAAATTTGGAACAGTGATTTCTGAAAGCGGAACCGCATACACTTGGACCGAAAACGCCCACGAACTAAGGCTCACTCCATGGAACAATGATCCGGTGAATGACTCAGGTGGAGAGGCATTTTATTTGCGCGATGAACAAAGCGGACATTTCTGGTCAGCCACAGCATTGCCGGCCAGAGGCAAGTCAAAGTACATCACCCATCACGGATTTGGGTATAGTATTTTCAAACACATTGAAGATGGAATAAATTCTGAAATGACGGTTTATGTTGATCTTGAGCTTGCAGTGAAATTCGTCGTTATAAAAATTCAAAATCAATCCGGTCGATCGAGGAAGCTTTCTGCCACAGGCTATATCGAGTGGGTGCTTGGTAACAACCGAACCAAAACGGCCATGCACATTCATACAGAAATTGATCCAGACAGCGGAGCATTATTTGCAAAAAATCCATACAGCACGGAGTTTGGTAATCGGGTTGCTTTTTTTGATGTCGATAATCTTAAGAAAACATTTACCGGAGATCGCACAGAATTTATTGGTCGCAACGGCACGTTGCAAAACCCCGACGCCATGTCGCGTGTTAAACTTTCAGGAAAGATTGGCCTCGCGCTTGATCCCTGTGCCGCAATTCAGGTTTCTTTTAATTTGGCCAATGGTGAAGAGCATGAAATTATTTTCAGACTAGGTGCAGGAAATGATGCGCTTGACGCAAGCAACCTTGCTAAGCAATTCAGGGGAAGTACGGCAGCCCGTGATTCATTTGAAAAAGTAAAAAACTATTGGAAGCATACGCTCGGTGTGTTGCAAGTGGAAACTCCTGACGAGTCCATCAATCTTATCACGAATGGTTGGCTAACCTATCAAACGCTTTCATCGCGTCTCTGGGGACGCAGCGGATATTATCAATCAGGAGGTGCATTTGGTTTCAGAGATCAGCTTCAAGATGTTATGTCTTTACTGTATACAACACCACACCTGGCACGAGAGCAAATATTGCTAAGCGCATCTCATCAGTTTAAAGAAGGTGATGCGCTGCATTGGTGGCACCCACCAGTCGGGCGTGGTGTCCGCACGCGATGCTCCGATGATTTCCTGTGGTTGCCTTATGTTACGTCAATCTATGTTTTAAATACCGGAGACAGGACTGTGCTTGATGAACCGATTCATTTTTTAGAAGGACGCTTATTAAACCCCGATGAAGAATCCTATTATGATCTTCCTACTCGTTCTAGTCAAACAGCTCGACTCTATGACCACTGCGTGCAGGCTATCAAGCACGGCTTTAGTTTTGGAGAACACGGGTTGCCTTTAATTGGAATGGGGGATTGGAACGATGGCTTTGACAGGGTAGGAAAGGAAGGTCGTGGAGAAAGTGTGTGGCTCGCCTTCTTTCTGTACGACATTCTCATCAGGTTCGTTGAAATCTCGAACTCATACAATGATTCGGCCTTCGCTAATGAATGTAAAAAACAGGCGCAGCTGTTAAAAGAAAATATTGACAAGAGTGCATGGGATGGTGAATGGTACAAGCGTGCATGGTTCGACAATGGCACTCCGCTTGGCTCTTCGGGCAATGATGAATGTAGGATTGATTCTATTGCACAAAGTTGGTCTGTTTTATCCGGAGCTGGTGAAATACAACATATAAATTCAGCGATGGAAGCAGCCTATAAAAATCTGGTAGAGAAAAATGCCAATATCATACAATTATTAGAACCTCCATTTGACAAGTCTGATTTAAATCCGGGTTACATAAAAGGATATGTGCCTGGGGTAAGGGAGAATGGAGGACAATACACGCACGCTGCCGTGTGGATGATCATTGCATTTGCAAAATTAGGAGACAACAAACGTGTGTGGGAGTTACTTCAAATGATAAACCCGATCAATCACGGCAAAACTCCTGAAGAAATTGAGATCTATAAAGTAGAGCCTTACGTATTGGCGGCCGATGTATATGCGCGAGCTCCACATGCCGGGCGTGGTGGATGGACCTGGTACACCGGTTCCGCCGGATGGATGTATCGTTTGATCATAGAATCATTTTTGGGTTTGCAAAGGGAAGGAGACAAATTGCGATTTAATCCTTGCATTCCCGATGAATGGGATTCATTCAAAATTCATTATCGGTATGTCGATACTGTTTACCATATTGTTGTGACTCAAAAAAATAATGAAGACGAAATGATCATCGCTGTCGATGGGTCAGAAGAAAAAGAAAAGATGATCACACTTATGGATGATAAAGTTGAGCATGAGGTTCAAGTTTCAATTGCCAGAGGTTCTAAAGGGCAAGGCGAGAATCAACGCAAACTGCTCCTAGATAGTCATTAACGCTGCGGCCCCTTCATCAACAAACCAATGCAACTCACCGTTATTTGGGTTGATGAGTTGTGCAGGATATTTTTGTGGCTGGTAAGGCTCACTTAAAATATTTTTTAATACTTCACTTTTGTTTATGCCTGTCACTAAGAAAAGAATATGACGCGCCTGATTAATCAACGGTGCGGTCATGGTGATGCGGTACATCTTTTCCTCTCCAACATAAAGGTCTCTCACGCCTTCACCTTTTTCATCAATCACGTTCGTTCCGGGGAAAAGAGATGCGGTGTGACCATTCTCACCGAGACCAAGAAGGACTAGATCAAACCGCAACGCTTCGTTTCCAAAAAAAGCCTTGATGTCTTTCTCATAATCTTTGGCAGCTTCATCGGGTTGTAAGTTCACGTCAATAAAATGAATATTCGATGAGGGGATACCAATGTTATCGAATAGGATTGACTTTGCATGATGAGCGTTATTCCGATCGTCATCAAATCGCGCATATCGTTCATCACCCCAAAAGATAAAAGTCTTTATCCATTCAATTTGCTCGCGCCAAGGAGATTTAGCTAAAAGCGAATATAACCCGTTGGGCGTTTGCCCCCCGGAGAGCGAAATAATAAACCTTCCTCTTGCAGCAATTGCCTCCTTCGCTTCAGCAATAACAAATTCTGCGGCTGCGATATTGAGCTCATCAGTTGTTTTAAAAACTCTCAAGTTGTACTTAGAATTGATGCTCATTTGTTTTCGTTAGTCACTATCCAGTTGTGTCCGTCTCTCGCGATGAGCGCTTCAGCATCTTCGGGTCCTTGCGAGCCCGCTTCATAATTCGGGAAGTTGACAGACGGATTAATATCCCACGACTCAATGATAGGCATCAACGCCTTCCAGGCAGCTTCAACTTGGTCAGCGCGCATAAAAAGTGTGGAGTCGCCCTCCATGATATCTAGTAGCAAAGTTTCGTACGCCTCCGGAGTTCCTGACGTATAAAATTCTTTATAGTTGAATTGCATATCAACAGGATAAAGAATCATTTTCAGTCCCGGGCGTTTTGCCTGGAACCGCATACGGATGTCCATGTGTGGCTGAATATTCAGAACAAGCCTGTTCTGCTGCCAGTTGCCAGTTGCTTCCGTTGGGAATGATTGATGAGGTACGGGCCTGAACTGAATCGTGATGACCGAAGTGGTTTCATTCATGCGCTTGCCAGTGCGGAGATAAAAAGGTACACCTTGCCATCGCCAGTTGTCGATGAATAATTTTAAGGCAGCAAAAGTTTCTCTTGTAGAATTTTTATTTACGTCCTGTTCTTGTCTGTATCCAATTACTTTTTTTCCTTTAATCCAGCCTGCTCCATACTGCCCTCGAACAGCAAACTGATGCGCATCTTGTGGACTAATTTTTCTTAATGCATTTAGGACGTCCACTTTTCTGTTTCTCACTTCATCTGCTTCAAAGGAAACAGGGGGTTCCATCGCAATAAGGCAAAGCAATTGCAATAAATGATTTTGAATCATGTCGCGAAGCGCACCGGCTGTCTCATAATAGTTTCCTCGATTCTCGACACCCAATTGTTCCGATACAGTTATCTGTACGCTTTCGATGTAATTACGGTTCCACGTAGGCTCGAACATTGCGTTGGCAAAACGAAAGGCAAGAATGTTTTGCACCGTTTCTTTTCCGAGATAATGATCAATTCGGTAAATCTGCGACTCATCAAAAATGCCGTGAAGTAAGTCATTGAGATGACGCGCACTTTCAAGGTCATGACCAAAGGGTTTTTCTATTACAATGCGACTTTGTGATTTATTTTTGGCAAGCCCGGATGAGCCAATCTTCCTGGCAATATCTTCGAAAGAATTAGGAGGAACGGCCAAATAAAATATTCGATTGGCCGGAGTCTTCCATTTCTTTTCAAGACTAGTTATTTGTTTTTCAATTCTTGAGTAAGTAGCGCTTGCACTAAGTTCGCCTTTTTCGATACTCAAATATTTCGAAAAGTTGTTCCAATCTGTTTTCTTGGATTTACCTCTTCTCGAAAATTTATCTACACCTTCTTTCAAATGTTTTACAAATTCCTTTGGAGATATTTTCTTCCTGCTTACACCAACGACGGCAAAATTTTCTGGTGTCCATTTATCCAGGTAGAGATTGTAAATAGCAGGAATTAGTTTTCGCCAGGTCAAATCGCCGGTAGCTCCTAGAATAATGATGACTGTTGGATTGATCTCTTTCCCTGCTTTCATTTTATTTCTCGTCATGATTCCATTGAGTATGAAATATTCCTTCGCGATCGTTGCGTTCATACGTATGAGCTCCAAAATAGTCGCGTTGAGCTTGGATCAGGTTTGCCGGCAGCCATCCGCTGCGATAGCTATCGAAGTAGGCCAACGATCCCATCATGGCAGGAAGCGGAACGCTCGTTTCAGCACCAATTTGAATTAGTTTCCGAATTCCGTTTTGTGAATGCATTAGCTTTTCGCAGATCTCCTTGCTCAGTAAGAGGTTTGGTAAATTTTGCTGTCTTGAAAAAACCAGGCGGATATCTTCAAGCAAGGATGCGCGGATAATACATCCACCACGCCAAATCATGGCAATACTGTCTAATTTTAGATCGTAATTGTATTTTTTCGAAGCAGCATGCAATAAGTTCATTCCTTGCGCAAAGGTGGTGATCATGGAAAAATAAAGTGACTGCTCAATCCAAGTGATCAGCTGATCCTTGTCGCATGGGAATTTCACTAGCGGAACTTTCAACATTAGCGTTGCTGCCTCGCGTTCTTTTTTATAAGCTGATAAGTGACGCATGGAAGCAGCAATGTCGATAACAGGAATAGATATTTGTAAATTAATCGCGTCTTCCGAAGTCCATCCTCCAGTACCTTTTTGATGTGCATTATCAACGATCATATCGATAAGATGACTGGAGGTTAGTTCATCTTTTTGAGCAAAAATATCGGCAGTGATTTCAATAAGATAGGAATGCAGCCTTCCTTCATTCCATTTGGAAAAGGTAGTGTGCAATTCATCGTTGTTCATTTCTCCAATTTTTTTTAAGAGATGATAAGATTCAGCAATGAGCTGCATCAACCCATACTCGATACCGTTGTGTACCATCTTTACATAGTGCCCAGCCGAGCCTAGTCCAAGCCAAGTCACACACGGTTCATTGTTTACTTTGGAAGAAATAGCTTGAAACATGACCGACACACGATCATAGGCTTCTCTCGATCCGCCTGGCATTATGCTTGGTCCATGGCGCGCTCCCCATTCGCCTCCAGAAATTCCAACGCCCATGAAATGAATGCCTGATTGTGTGCACCGGCTGATTCTTGCATCGGTATCAGTGAAATGAGAATTGCCACAGTCTATCAATAGATCATTTTCTGATAAAAGAGGTATCAACTCGTTAATTACTTCATCCACAATTTTTCCTGCCGGCACCAGCATAAGTATAATCTTTGGACTGTTCAACGATTTAATAAATTCAACAAGGTCAGAAGTAGCGAACACTTTTCGGTCGGTCGCTTCTTTTTTTAATATCTGTACTTGTGAATTATTCTTATCAAAGCCGGCCACACTGTATCCATGATCACTCATGTTTAAAACAAGATTGCGACCCATCGTGCCAAGTCCAATCATACCATAATCATATTTTTGTTCAGCCATGATCAGTTAGTTAAATCATGTTATCGAAAACCCGAATCTTTTTAATTGAAGCTTTACTGTCTCTAACCCTTGGTAATGGATTGCATGGATGCCCAACGATTGTGCAACTTCAACAAACATAGATCTGTCATCAATAAAGAGAATTTGCTCTGGTAATGTTTGTGCGATATCAATTGCCATGTTGAATATTGCAGGATCGGGTTTACGAATATGGACAAAACAAGAAGAGATAAATACGTCAAAAAGTTCAAATAATTTAAATTCTTTTATTCGAAACGCATTGAGTTCTCGTCCTTCATTACTGACAGCAATTATTTTAACGTGATATTTCTTTTTAATCTCTTTAAAGCAGTCAATTGTATCTTGATATGGCCTTGACTGTTTAAGCATGAAGGTGACAAAATCATTTTCAAAGAAACTTCTTTTCTCATAAAAAACTATCCGCTTTAAGTATTCACCCAGTGTAAGCCTGCCTTGTTCATAAGCATCGAAAGCAAGGTGGTGCCGTTCATTCAGCTCATTGAAGTCCAATTGAAAATGCGCTGCTGTTTCACTGCGCGCTTCATGGCCCCAGCCATTGGTAAGCAAAACTCCGCCAATGTCCAGGAATAGCGTTGTGATTTTAGTGGCTATCATAGAGCATTGATTGATCTGCCATAACAGTGATCATAGTTTAAATGTATTCTCAAATCTAAATACACCGCCTTTGTTTTGTGTTACATAACTTCCGGGAACGAGTTACACAATTCACATATTTCCAGTTTCAACGGTGGCACTATTTTTTCAGTAAAGAAATTGGCCAACTAAATCTCATAACTATGAACTCAACCGAATTAAAAGGAAACTGGAATGTAATTAAAGGCAAACTGAAACAACAGTATGCTGAGCTCACGGATGATGACCTCACTTTTGTAGAGGGCAAGGAAGATGAATTGTTTGGCCGGCTTCAGAAGAAACTTGGCAAGTCAAAACAAGCTATCCTCGATTCGATTGAAAAAAGAGAGAGAATCAATTTTTAAAAAATAAAACAATGAAAACATACATTTTAGTAATTGGCTTAGCCGTCACCTTCCTTAGCTGCGACAAGAAGGAGAAAATACATTTGCAATTTAAGGTCGACTCGTTGAACAATGCTTTGAATGAAAGCAAAAAAACGGAAGTAGCAATGAGTGAAGTGGGGGTAATGCTCGACTCCATTGATGCCAGCCGCCATGCGTTGCATACAAAAATAGTAGAGGGTATTTCTTATGCTGATTATGTAAGCCGCCTAAAAGATATAAATACAAATATTAAGAACTCTCAGGTAAAGCTTGCAGCTCTTGAAAGAAGTCTTAAAAATTCTAAAAACGCATCTTCTGCTGCTATTCACAGGTTGAAAGAGGATCTTGATTTGAGATCGAAGGAAATCCTGGCCCTTCAATTGGATGTTGCAAATCTTCGTGAGAAAAATAATGGGTTGGTAACCACCATTAGTAAGAAAGATTCGATTGTATCGAGCCGAGACGAAGTGATCAAGTTGAGGAATGCAAATGTTGCCGCGTTGGAAGAAACTGCGGTGGATACCAATGAGAAGAACCGGGTCAAGGTAGCAGGTTTATACTTTGCAGAAGCTGAGGCCCTGGAAACCGCCGCTAATCGCACTCATTTTGCTCCTCGTAAAAAGAAAGAGACAAGACGAGAAGCATTGGAATTATATAGACTTTCATTTTCTTTGGGAAATCAGGATGCAGAGGCAAGAATTCAGGAATTGGTAAAAAAGCTAAGCTGATTTTTATAAAGTGATTGTAAAAGCCGCGACAGTTTTGTCGTGGCTTTTTGAATTTAACGGATCACTATTACTCAGGAGTTTTCTTTGATT
>DASYTA010000524.1:0-3897 GCA_036002745.1 Cyclobacteriaceae bacterium
TTACTTGAGAGAGATTTCTGAAACTCGAAATAAAGAGAAAGATATAGCTGAGGAACCGAGAGTACTTCAACAAAACCATTGAGTATGGAACATGAAGTGGCTTCTCAAGGAGAATACGTGGAATAGTATTTTACCTAAGAATTGAGGTAAAAGAGAAATCATGAACTATACAATTCATCCGGACCCGAAATGTGTTAAAGCACAGGAAGAATTTCTAGCAGCTTGTGATCCTAATCAAAGGAGATTCCATGAGCTGATTTTCATGTATGGCAACATTGCATACCGATATCATAAAGGAGCAAAGGAATTTGACCCCACTGTCAACGATTGGCTTGAGTGGATTGAAGGTTTAGATGAACCGATGAAACGCAAGTTTAGGAATGATGGTTTCAGTGCTTGTAAGAATGTTCTATCTTTCACAAGGTATGTGAATGAAAAGAACGATGTTGGAATTGATGAATATATCAAACTTCACATGCCTCCTGAGGACTGGGCTGAATATAAATCAATGGTAGATCAAAAAAAATGATTGGATCGTATGGACGAGAATAAAACCAAAATAGTCGCTCCATATGGAGTCAACGATGATGGCCTTGGAAAGGCACTGGTTTTTGATGGTGATCTATCTAATAAGAACGATGCGGACTTTGCATCGGATTTAGAAGCAGTGGCAGCCACAAAGCCAAGATCTCTGCAAGACTTTATAATGAGACTTGTTGAAGTGCAGAAAATGCCAAAGCCACTGAATCCAAAAAATGAAGGGAACTAATATTTAAACAATGGCAGATACAGTAAAAATAAAAATGGGTGACTACCAGCAGCGTCAGGCAATAGGATATTTACAGGAAGTAATTCTAAAAGCAAAAAAAGATCGAGGAGATCAAGAGCCAGAAATGCTTGAGATGCAAATTTATTATCTTCTTTCGGAGCTGGACGCTATACCTGGATCCTATACAGCCGACTGGCCGACGGAACTAGCAAAATAGAATTCTGGATCTGTATAAAATTTCAAAATCAGAATGCCAGTTGTAAGGACTCGTGACGCATTTCGTGCTTTGTCTGATCCGAGAAGAAGATTGTTGATTGAATATCTTTCGGAAGTACCCCTTAGTATAAGTGAGATCCAAAGTAAAATTGACATCAGCGGACCGGCGATTTACGAACACATCAGAATACTAAAAGAATGCCGGATGCTAAATGTAATCAGACGGAGAAAAAGAAAGTATTATTCAATTAAAGTTGAGAAGCTACACGGTGTCGTTACTTGGATTGAAAAAGTTGAAAAGAATAAGACGAGAATGATGAAAAAATGAAGTGAGATTGGATTAGTAATCTCACTTTCTAATAATACTAAACTATACAAACACCATAATCCATCATCAGGATAAGATGGACCTGTTTTAAAATAGTTTGGTTGTGTATCTGAATCCTTGGAACCCTTTCAATTCTCTCTTAAATGGACAACGGACAAATGGCCCTACTAAAACCATTCTAGGCCAACTAATCGCTTTATCACTACCGTCTGGCATGTATGCGAATGTGGCGTCCTTTTCATACCATCCGAACTTGACTTTGCCCCAGAGCCGATTGAGCGTGATGATGTAAACATCAGCAACTTCAACATTCGGCCACCGAAGCATCTTGTGCATCCAATAGTCGTTTTCAGCTTCCATGGTCCGTAAGAAGTGTTTCATCATTGCTATTTGACCACCGTTGTTTTCCATCATCTCTTTGCCGAAGGTTATCGCTATTCCTTCAGGCATTATTGAAGGGTCTTTTGAGTAACCTGTTTCAGTAATCATTTTAAGTTTTGAATTTGTTTTTATTGGGTCCCGGTTCGGTAATAAGCAACATTTAATTAGCTCCGAAACAAAATAACTTCGATGTTGGAGATGCCGCAATGCCAGTCCCCATGATCGCGTATTCGCCGGGTAGAAGTATTAATGTCTGAGGAACGAGCTCATAGTACCTCTCTTGAATTTTTTTGGCTGACAAAGTTATTTTGCTGTCCTTCATTTTGCTGGAGCTATTAAATCCAGTTTTCAGCGCTAAGAATCTTCTAGACTCCTTCTTAACTTCAGAAACTTTCATCAGGACGAAAAGCTCGGATGGATCTGTATTGTCATCCATTAAGACTACTATCTTGGAACCGGCTGCAGTTGAAAATTTAACCGGTGAACTTATACCAGGTGCAACGTAGAAACTTTCATAACCGCCATAACCCAGCCCCTTAACCTTTCCGTCAACAGTCGGTGTAACAGCTTCGAAATCTTTTAAGGTCCCTCCTTCAAGGATATATGGCTTGCGTGTGAATTCAGGTTTAGGAATGTCCTGAGCTTTGACATTAATGGCAAATGCAAGTGTTGCCAGAATGATGATTGTTAGATTATAAAGAGAAGTTCTATTTTTCATGGGTTATGGTTAAGTAGAGATTTTCAACTAGGTGTGGAGTTAGTTACGAAGACTATTATTCGCCCGCATGATAAAACAATTCACTCATGAACAGTTTATCTCTTGCGTGACATGTTGCTGTATCGGCGAGACATGGTTTTCCCCCAATGGAGGCGATAGCAGGGTTCATGTAGGAAAATCCATTATTATGGCTTCTATTTAAATAGCAATGCCCCAGCTCATGCAATGAAATTACTCTACGTCGTTCCGGATGAGCATAAAAAATGTCTTGATCAAAATAGATATAATGTTGGCCACCCGGATGCTTAATAGTGCAAGCTTGTCCATGATATTGATCCATAATTCCAGGTCTAACCACCATGATTAAATTGTCAATGGCGTCGAGTCGGGCACCTCTGGATTTGGCCTCCTTCATGAATTCATCATAGTATGGTCTTAGCAAAGGATCTACACTGAACGATGTTGGCTCTGTGCAGCTAAATGAAGCGGACATCAAAACAGTGAGCAAAATCACTACGTTTAATTTTGTTAAAGATTTCATAAATGAATTTTTTGGTGATGTGATCTGCAATCACACCGCAACTCAGATATGTAAAAACTTACTCCCAACCTGAACAGAAGAGAGACAGAAATTTCATCTCTGGCAGTCTGTCAATTGCAGGTGTTCAGTTGGTTAGAAAATGAAGTATTGGTTTGCTCTGTTGAGTTGTAGAGCTGCGTTGGATCGCTCGGAGGAACCGGAAGATCTACACGCTAAAAAATTACTTGGAAGATCGCTGAAAAAAGTAGTGCTACAGGAGATTTTGTGTTGGGTTTGGTAAGGAGCCAATGGCCCTTCTGCCAAAGAATTTTTTAAGGTCATAATTTTGATAGTTTTGGACTACCGAAAAGTAGAAAAAATTACCTTAATCGCCAACTTATTAAGTTGGTTGACCTTATTACGATTGCAGATTAGATTTGGAAAAAAGGGGTTGAATTATGCATCGATAATCGCGAGTTCCGGGTACTCGTATTGTTTGCTAATCTCCTGGATGTTTTTGTTATCGATACTTCTACTTGAAATGGCTCTTGATATTGTGTAGGCATCCATTAATGAGGGATCTATTGGAATACATAGTTCCATTACTTCCGCTTCAGTTAAATTTGGATTAAGCCAATCTTTCTCATGTACCCTTGGGATGATCACAGGCATTCTCTTCTTTGAGTTATGAATTTTCTCCATTAAGGAATTTGCCTTTGTGGTTAGAACACTATAAGAGGAGATCTCCTCTCCTGATCCCTTATCTACCCAATGAGAATAAATCGCACCAATAGAAAAGAGTTTTTGATTCTTCAGAAAAATGATGTCCTTAGACAATAAAGTCTCGGGCCGTTTTGACCACAATAAATGTGAATTGGAAAATCAATTGAACAAAATAGTTCCGGATTAGTAACTGTCTGTTACTAATATTGTTAGTAACCAGCATAGGGTTCTGTTTCGAATAT
>DASYTA010000525.1:0-4504 GCA_036002745.1 Cyclobacteriaceae bacterium
CGTGGCCAAGTACTTCATCGTCAATAAATACTGCGCCCAGTTTTGAAATACAGCACCATTACCTCCATACGTGATCAACTCGTGCGGATGTTGAGCCACCGTTGGATCCAAATTATTTTGAATCATTAATTGAATAGCAGCTCCTTGCAACGATTGATGAGGATATTCTTCGATTGGCCGAGCAAGCATTTTATAGTCAGGTCTGAACCGATACATATAAACTCGACCGTACTTTAACAACTCATCAAAAAATTCCTGAGCCAGAACTTCATGATGCTTGGGATGAAAATAACGTAACGCGTTTTTTATGGCGAGCTTCTTTTCGGCAATCGATAAAATATCTTTTCTTTTAGGTGCGTGACTAACTGAAGGATCATAAGGTTTTAGTTCTGGAAGTACATCCGGAATGCCTTGCAAAATCTGCTGCTTAAAAGATAATTCAGTCGTTGTCATGCTGCTGTTGCTTTTTGAAATTGACTAGGCTTAAAATTCGCTTTCGTGAATTGATATCCTACATCGAAAATTTCTTGAGCCTTGTTAAGGTCGAAGCCAGTAAATTTATCCAACCCAGGTGGTTCAATAAACACATCACAAAGCTCACGGCTTTTTTGAGTATTGCCGTTGACCGCCATAAGCAAACTCCTTTCAATGATGGTTCGCAAATTTTTCGCATCAAAGTCAGAACCAATCGGATTGCAATGAGACCCTATAAGCAAATCACACTCTTTCCGAATTGCTTTAGATGGAAGATTATCGAGCACACCACCGTCAACTAATAATCTCCCATCAAAAGAAATGGGAGCAAAAACCGCTGGGACACAGCTCGAAGCCATGATACTAGGAATCAATTCACCTTTAGAAAAATAAACGATTTCGCCTTTCTTAATATCGGTGGCCGCTACTGTCAGCGGAATTTTTAATGCATCAAAATTATTTTCAGGAATGTATTTCAAAAAAACATTTCTTAACCCCTCAAGACTTAATAACCCAACCCACGTCCATGCGGGCTTCACTGATTTAAACACGCTTACTTTTTGAATGATTGAAAGAATTTCTTCGGGTTTATATCCACGTGCATAAAGAGCACCAACAATAGAGCCAGCACTTGTTCCGGAAATCATAGAAATCTCCACTCCCATTTCTTCCAACGCCTTGAGCACACCGATGTGAGCAATGCCTCGTGCTCCTCCTCCTGATAATGTAATTCCGATTTTCATATCTACATATCCATGAATAACTAACAACGAACAACTATCAACTAAAGAATCTCTTTCAATGGAAACGATTTATCCACCCTCACTCCTCGCTCTGTCTGTGCCACGGTGCAGCATTCATTCACAGGATCATGCTCCAAAAACAAAATGTAGTTCTTTGCTGCAGCTTCCTTCAAAAACCTTTCTTTCTCTTCTAAGGTAATTAACGGCCTAGTGTCGTAACCCATTACATAAGGCAATGGAATATGTCCCACAGATGGAAGCAAGTCAGCAACAAAACAAATCGTTTTGTCTTTGTACTTTATTTTCGGGATCATCATTTTATCTGTGTGACCGGAAGCTAAAAACAAATCAAACTGTTTAAACGGCGAGGGTTTATCCATCTCAACGAAATTGAGATGACCACTCTCCTGCATCGGTAAAATGTTTTCTTTCAAAAAACTTGCTTTCTCTCGTGCATTCGGTTGCGTGGCCCACTTCCAATGATCAGCATTGCTCCAATACTTTGCGTTTTTAAAAACTATTTCCAATTTCTCACCCTCGTACTTCACTCCCCCACCACAATGATCGAAGTGAAGATGTGAAAGAAACATATCGGTAATATCACCTTCATTGAAACCAAGCTTATTCAAACTTTTGGTTAACGAATCATCACCATTCAAATAGTAGTATTGAAAGAAATTAGCACTCTGCTTTTTTCCAATTCCATTATCAATTAAGATCAATTGATTCCCATCTTCGATCAACAAACAACGCATTGCCCAATTGCACATGTTATTAGCATCAGCAGGATTTAACTTTTGCCAAATCGATTTAGGTACAACGCCAAACATCGCTCCTCCGTCGAGTTTAAAAAATCCGGTATTGATTACATGAAGATTCATATCAGCAATTTATAAAAATAAAAAAGACCGGAGGCCGGTCTTTCATTAACTTTTATAAGAGGTGGAATTTATTCTTTCACCACACCCATCGCACAGAATTTCTCAATGCGTTGGTTGATTCTTTCTTGTGCAGATTGTTTATTTAATACTGCAAAAATTTCCAGAATTGTTTTCTTCAATTCAGTTGCCATGGCTTTTACATCCGTATGCGCACCACCAAGCGGCTCTTTTACGATTCCATCAATGAGTTTATTTTTCAACATATCATTGGCAGTGAGCTTAAGCACTTCAGCAGCTTGTTCTTTGTAATCCCAACTACGCCACAAAATAGACGAACAAGACTCAGGAGAAATCACCGAATACCACGTATTCTCTAACATCAACACTCTATCTCCTATTGCAATTCCTAATGCTCCACCTGATGCGCCTTCACCAATGATGATGCAAATCACCGGAACTTTCAACATGAACATTTCTTTGAGATTGCGTGCAATCGCTTCGCCCTGTCCACGCTCTTCTGCTTCCAATCCAGGGAATGCTCCCGGAGTATCAATCAAGGTGACAATTGGTTTATTAAATTTTTCTGCAAGCTTCATCAAGCGAAGTGCTTTACGATAGCCTTCGGGATTAGCCATTCCAAAATTGCGTAGCTGGCGTTGCTTGGTGTTTCTTCCTTTCTGTTGGCCAATAAACATAAACGTTTGTCCATCCACAGAACCTAATCCACCAACCATCGCTTTGTCATCGGCTACATTTCTATCACCAAACAATTCGATAAAATCGGTTGTGATTTCATAAATGTAGTCGAGTGTGTAAGGCCGGTCAGGATGACGTGACAATTGCACGCGTTGCCAGCCTGTAAGGTTTTCAAAAGTTTCCTTTTTCAAGTCAATGATTTTATTTTCTAATGCCTGAATGGCTTTGTTCACAGATTCATCGCTGTCATCGGCCAGTTGCTTCATGTCCGTTAGTTTAGACTCCAGCTCCGCAATCGGTTTTTCAAAATCTAGCAAATTCATCCTTATTGAGTTGTTTGAGATGGCAAAAATAAAACATTTTCAATAATTGACTTTATAACAGTCCAAAAGCGGTCACTCCTTGCGATTGAATGTGGGGCAAGGAATAAATTTATCTTTCTTCTTCGTGTGTCCATGTTCCTGAATTTCAAAGCGATATTTCAACGCTACTTCATGTGCTCCGCCCGATGCAGGCCCAAGTCTTGACACTGTAAAATCATAACTGTAGACAATCTCAATACGGGTAAATTGAAAACCAAGAATAACAACGGCTGCATCCTGCATAGGATTGTTATCAGCGTTTTTAGAAACGGGGATTCCTCTATACCACAATCCAAAAACGATCGGATCGTAAAGTAAATAAGCACCAATATCCAGTTGATCAAAGTTGGCTTGATGTTTATAAACAAATGAAGGAGACAATACTGGAATGCGATCTTTTTTAATGCTATTGTACAGAGGAATCCGAACACCACCGTGCACCGTTACTTTCATAGGAACATACGCATATTGATGAATAAGCGATCGGTTTGGTTCATTGATGTGATGAGCAGCAAAACCAAACCAAAAATTTCTGTTGTAAGCAAGAGCACCAGCTTTGAAATCAAAATAGTGGGCGTTACCAGAATTGTATAACGATGGATCACTGCTTGGTGTGTTTCCAGTGTTGTCAAATAGAAGTTGATCACCAAAAATTAATCTATTAAAATCGATGCTGCGAACTGCGTATCCAAAATTTAATCCTGATGAAATCACCCACTTGCTGGAGAGTCGCAATTTGTAGGAGTACAAAAAATTAAATTGCGTTGACTTCATACCAGCTGTTCCTGCCTGATCTTGCGTTGCCAAAAAACCAAAACCGCTATTGATATTATTTGAATTGTAGTCGTAAGAAAATGCAGTTGTCGTATAACCCCGCGCTACGCTCGGCCATTGATTTCGGTAGTTGGCAATAAAACGATGGTCGTTTGTGGTTCCGGTGAATGCTGGATTCAAATACAACGGAGCAGCATAATACTGACTGAATTCAGGATCTTGCGCTTGTGCGAGCAACACAGAAAAAACGAAAAATAATTTGACTAAAAATTTTTTCATCGAATTAAATTAACATCTCCTGTTCTTACCACGGTTTCTCCATTTTCTAATTTCACAGTGAGGTTATACATGTACACATCTTGTTCGCACAGTTTGCCTTGGTAGGTTCCATCCCAACCTGTTGATTGATCACGGCTTTCAAACAATAATTGTCCCCATCGGTTGAAGATGAGCATTTCAAAATCTGTAATGCCGCGCATCACAGGGAGAAAGACATCGTTATGGCCATCGCCAGCTCCGTTGGTGCCAGGTGAAAATGCGTTGGGCACTAATACTTGACTTCCTTTTATTACAG
>DASYTA010000526.1:0-5455 GCA_036002745.1 Cyclobacteriaceae bacterium
ATGGGAAACCAAGCGAAGATTTTACCTAAGAAAAACATAGATGAAATTTTTGAACCTCAAGTAAAAGCGATTGCCCGTAATCATTATTTCTGGCTATGGAAGAGAGTTCGCAAATCGTATTATGGTTTGGGTTGGAGAGTGATCACCTTTAATAATGATACGATTGAGTACCACGGAGGTTATGTGAATAATTACAGGTGCGAGGTAGCTATAAATTTGAAAAAGAAAATAGCTATTGCTATGCTTGTCAATTCACCGGGTTGGCTTGCTGATCAAGGCGTTCCAAGGTTCTTTAAAATTTATGATCAGTATTTGGATTCAATCAATCGTTGGAACCCAAAACCAGTATTATGAAACTTAGAAGTGTTTTCATTGTTGCTCTTATCTTGGTTGTGGCCTTGATCATCTTTTACTCCTTTCAAGGAAACGATTCAGGAAAAGAATACGAGGCGGAGATAACTAAGGTGCGTGTAGCTAAGGATAACTATATGGGTTCAAGTGATGAATCACCTTTTGGTGAACAGAAGAAGAATTTCAAAAAGCTAAATTATTTCCCTATAAACTTAGACTATCGCATCAGCGCCAAACTGGTTTCAGTCGAAAATAAAAAAGTAGTGGTGTTGCCTACGAGTGATAATCTTGAAAAAAAATATTTAGAGTATGCATTCGCAGAATTTGAATTGAATAGTGAGCGGTGCAAACTTCTTATCCTTGAAATCATGGAAGAAGGAGCCTATCGTGGCACATTGTTTTTAGCCTTTGCCGATGGCACCAGTGCCAATGAAACTTATGGCGCTGGTCGCTATCTTGATGTTAAGAAAGTTCCAGGCGCGTCATCAATTATATTGGATTTTAACCAAGCTTATAATCCCTATTGCGCCTATTCAGAAAAATTCTCTTGTCCATTTCCACCTCGGGAAAATGTTTTGAAAGTATCTGTTCGGGCGGGCGAAAAAAAATATCACGATTGAGGGATACATTCGTAAAATATTCTTCTGCCAAACAACGTGGTCAGGAGAATTAATGAAGAAGTTGTAAATTACCCTTTCAATAAAAAGTTATGTCTATAAAAATTCGCAAGCAAGATGCACTTGATTATCACACCAAAGGGCAGCCTGGCAAAATTGAAGTTACACCCACTAAGCAGTTAAGCACACAACACGATTTGGCATTAGCTTACTCGCCGGGTGTAGCTGAGCCATGCAAAGAAATTGCTGCTAACAAAGAGGATGTTTATAAATATACAAGCAAGGGAAATTTAGTAGGCGTCATTTCAAATGGTACAGCGGTGCTTGGCCTTGGAAACATTGGCCCTGAAGCTGCCAAGCCGGTGATGGAGGGGAAGGCGGTATTGTTTAAAAAATATGCGGGCATCGATAGTTTTGATATTGAGATCAACGAAGAAGATCCAGATAAATTTATTGAAGTTGTAAAAGCGTTGGAGCCAACTTTTGGCGGCATCAACCTGGAAGACATCAAAGCACCTGAGTGTTTCAAAATTGAAACCGTGCTGCGTGAGAAGATGAATATCCCGATCATGCATGATGATCAGCATGGAACGGCCATCATTTCAAGCGCTGCATTATTGAACGCGCTCATTATTGCTGGAAAGAAGATTGAGAAAATTGTATTGGTAGTGAATGGAGCCGGAGCCGCTGCGGTTTCGTGTACTAAACTATATCTCGCGCTGGGTTTGAAAAAAGAAAACCTGATCATGTGCGATAGCAAGGGTGTCATCCATAAAGATCGACCAGGTCTTGATGCGAGTAAACTGGAATTTGCAACTACCCGAAAAATCACAACGCTACAAGAAGCAATAAAAGGATCGGACGTTTTTATTGGATTATCTGTCGCTGATATTCTTAAACCAGAAGATATTTTATCGATGGCTAAGGATCCTATTGTATTTGCATTGGCGAACCCCAATCCGGAGATAGCATATGATCTTGCCAAACAAACAAGACCCGACATCATTATGGGTACAGGCCGCTCTGATCATCCCAATCAAATCAACAACGTGCTTGGCTTCCCTTATATTTTTCGTGGAGCTCTTGATGTGCGCGCGACTGAAATTAATGAAGCGATGAAGTTAGCGGCGGTTCATGCGCTTGCTGAATTAGCAAAGGAACCTGTGCCCGATATTGTTTTTCAAGCTTACGGAGTTGATAAAATTCAGTTTGGAAAAGATTACTTGATTCCTAAACCATTGGATCCCCGATTGATCACCACAGTGTCACCTGCCGTAGCCAAAGCTGCGATGGAATCGGGAATGGCTACTAATCCAATTACGGACTGGGATCAGTATAACGTTGAATTGCTTAAGAGAATTGGAATTGATCAGAAATTAACCTCTCGCATCATCGATCAGGCAAAGAAAAAGCCAATGCGAATTTTATTTGCTGAAGCGGATCATATCAAAATTTTGAAAGCGGCCCAAATTTTAAATGACGAAAATATTGCGCAACCTATTTTATTAGGAAGCAGAGTTGAAATTGAAAGATTGGTAAAGGAGCATAGCCTTGAGTTAGGCGATTGTAAAATCATTGATCCGCGAGAAGAAAAAGAACTCACCGAAAAATATGCTCACATCTATCACGAAAGGCGTGCAAGAAAAGGAGTTAATTATCAGGATGCGTTGAGACAAATGCGTGATCGCAATGCTTTTGGAGCGATGATGTTGGAGTTCGGAGAAGCCGATGCGTTGGTGTCGGGCTTAACAAGAGATTATTCGAAGACAATTTTACCCGCTTTGCAAATTATTGGAATGGCTCCTGGTGTAAAGCGAGTGGCCGGCATGTACATCATCATGAACAAAAAAGGAACTTTCTTTTTTGCTGATTGTACGGTAAATGTTGATCCAACTGCCGATGAATTGGTTGGCATCATTGGGCTGGCATCAAGAGGAGTGAAATTTTTTGATATCGAACCGCGTGTTGCTGTTCTATCGTATTCCAATTTCGGATCAAGCAAAGGTGAGATTCCTACAAAGACCAGCGAGGCCGTGCGACTTGCGAAAGAAAAATATCCTAACTTAATTTTGGATGGTGATATTCAAGCCAATGTTGCGTTTGATACTGAAATACAGCAGGAGATTTATCCTTTCAGTGCACTGGCAAAACAAGGAGCGAACACATTAATCTTCCCCAACCTTGCAGCGGGCAATATCGCCTACAAGCTCTTGATGGAAATTGGCGGCGCAGAAGCCATCGGTCCGATTTTATTGGGCATGAAAAAACCTGTTCATGTTCTGCAACTCGGCAGTTCTATTCGAGACATCGTGAATATGGCTGCGATCGCAGTTGTGGATGCTCAAGTCCGCGAAACAGCCGAACATCGTTAGGTGATTTTGAAATCAACCGGTCTGAGAATTTGATGCATTTGATTCCCAAATTGCTTAATTTTCAAGTTTTCAAATTCGGCAAATGATCGCATATCTCAAGGGGAAACTTGTCCACAAAGAGCCTACCCACGTGGTGATCGATGTGAATGGAATCGGTTACTTGGTTGGTATATCGCTCCATACATTTTCAGAAATTAAAGATCGTGAAGACATTAAGTTGTTCACCTACCTCCATGTGAGGGAGGATGCTCATGTATTGTTTGGTTTCGCGACTGAATCAGAGAAACAAATGTTCCAGCTTTTGATTTCGGTGAATGGTGTTGGCCCCAGCACGGCCCTGGTAGTGTTAAGCTATTTGGCACCTGAAGAACTGAAATCGGCCATTTTACATGAAAACACAGCGGCCTTGCAGGCTGTGAAAGGCATAGGGGGGAAAACAGCCCAGCGGTTGATCTTGGAATTGCGAGACAAATTGAAGAAGGAGTCATTGGAAGAAACGCCTGGAATTCCGGGAATAATGCGCAATACCATGCGGCAAGAAGCGTTAACAGCGTTGGTTACTTTAGGGATAAGTAAGGCTCAGGCAGAAAAGAGCATAGATACTCTCCTGAAAAAATCAGGAGGGGTAATTAGTTTGGAAGAGCTTGTAAAGCAAGCATTAAAAACCGCCTAAATACGATTGAGAGGGTTACAACGGAAAGTACAGTTCATCTTAGGACTGGGCATTTGCTTTGCAAGTTGCTGGCCCTCCACTATTGCTTTTGCTCAGGACTCACTGAAGACATCAAAGAAGGACTCTTCTAAGTACCGCATCGTCAATCCTTATCTTCCTAATTTCCATGTGCGCGATCGCCACGGCGATCCGTTTTCCAACTACACTACCTCGTCCCCTTTCATTCTAAAAGATCCGAAAAACCTTCAAACGGAAATCACGCTCGACACAGGAATGAATTATAACATTTCTGAGAAGATGGGTAAACTGAATTTCCGTCCGAACTCAAGCATGTCGTTCCGTGATTATAGCAGACAGCAGGACAGAGCTTTTCAAAAAGACTATTACCAAAACAAAAGCTTGGCATTAGATGGCGAGAGCGCAGTGAGCAGTCGCAATTTATTACCTAAAATACATTTGAGTCCAGTACTTGATCGAATTTTTGGTGGCAGCTATATCGAGCTTACACCAAAAGGTTTTGTAACGCTCGACTTAGGAGGATCATTTCAAAAGATTCAAAACCCATCTATTCCAATTCGGCAACAGCGCAATGGAGGATTGGAGTTTGGACAACAAATCAATTTGAATGTATCAGGAAAAATAGGAGAGAAGCTGAAGATCAATACCAACTTTGATACAAACAATTCATTTGATTTTCAGAACAGCATGAAAGTAGAGTATGCTGGTCTTAAAGAAGACCTTCTGAAAAAACTTGAAATCGGAAATGTGAGTTTGCCACTAAACAATAGTTTGATCAAAGGAGCTCAAAATTTATTTGGTGTTAAAGCACAATTGCAATTTGGTAAACTGACTTCTACGATTATTGCCACAACGCAAAGAGGCAAGCAGTCCACGCTTCATGTTTCTGGCAGTGGTAACGGTGTATCACAAGGACGGCCTTTTGAAATTATAGCTTCGAGCTATGACGATAACCGTCACTTTTTCTTGGCGCAATTCTTCCGCGACAATTTTGAAAAATGGTTGGCGAATGTACCCGGACAGGTATCGTCTGGAATTAACATTACGCGTCTGGAAGTTTATACCATCAACCGGCAGAACGATACGCAAACACTTCGCGATGTGGTGGCGTTCATGGATATGGCTGAATCAGATAAGATTTATCGCACTGATGTTTTTACACGAGTAGTGCCGCCAGGATCACCGGCCAGCAACCAAAACAACGATCTTTTTTATAAAAAATATTTGGGAGGATTTCCGCCTACCTCATCAAGTATCGAGGAGGAACTAAAGGGACCAAGATTCAAATCGGGGCTCGTTCCGGGAACGGACTATGAAAAATTAAATAGTGCTCGAAAATTGGCCACCACCGAATATACTTTCAATGCACAGCTCGGTTATCTTACACTGCAACGCAAATTACAAAACGATGAAGCGCTTGCGGT
>DASYTA010000527.1:0-10256 GCA_036002745.1 Cyclobacteriaceae bacterium
GCACCCATGTGCTTGTCAAGCATTTGCGGAAACTTTGCTTCAAGATCTTTGTAGGAAGCAGATGGCTTAAGCAAAACGTATGTGCAAAAATTATTGTTAAACCAACTGTCCTTTGGCTCTTGGTAAGGTTTCACAATTGTAGTGCGACTGTATAGGCAATCAAAATTAAGATGAGAGTGATCAGCGGATTCGTTAAGTACACCTGTAACCATTAGCGTGATGGTATCGGATAGAGCCATTTGTTTGCCTAACGGATTCACGTCACCGAAATATTTTTTGGCAACTTCTTTAGTGAGCACGATGGAGTTGGGCTGGGAGAGTGCTGTTGCTCTATCACCAGCAGCGAAAGAGAAATCAAACAGATCGAAAAAAGAAGAATCGGCTGTATATAGTTTAACGTCAAAAAATGTTTTATCCTGATACGACAATGATCTTGAGGAACGGCCAATGCGCAGGACTTTTTCTACTTCAGGAAAATCTTCGTGAATAATACCCGCCATTGGGGGCGATGTTACCGCGCGCACACTCGGGCCTGACTCTAAATGAAGATTGGCAGCAACGCGATAAATGCGGTCGGCATTAGTAAATGACTGATCATAACTCAATTCGTACTTGACATAAGAAGCGATGAGAATGAATGATGCCAGCCCGATGGCAAGGCCAATAATATTGATAACAGAGAAAAGTTTTTGACGAGCGATCACTCGCAGGGCAATTTTGAAATAGTTAAGCAGCATAAAGGTGGTTAGTAACCGCGAATTGCAGTTAATAATCGTGCCATTGAAGAAGCTAGCAAATTAGCCGTGTAAATGCTTAAGATGTAGTTCTCAAAGTTCGAGTTCGGTCAGTTATGTTCGAAAGTGAAACTCTACTTCTCATAAGTGAAATCAACCGATGTATGATAGGCTGAGTTTTGATTTCCACCTGATTTATATTTTGTGATCTTTTTAATTGGATAGCCATCTTGATCATAGGTATAAATGGAAGCCAACGGAATAAGAGACGGGAAACCGCAGGCCAGATAGTCAACGTGCTCGGTTAATTTGTTATTGGCCGACCAGTTCTGAAGATTGAAGTCAACATAACCTAGATGCCTGAAGGGATTGATATTTTTATCGTACGTGTAATTGCCCTGATTGCAAACCTGACTTGATTGAATGGTCTTATCGCTTACGATATTTTTATAACTCACGTCAAATCCATAAGAAAATGAATTTCCATTAGAAAGGCTATAGTCTACACTGACTTTGCTACTGTCATAATTGTTTGTGAAAGTAACAGTCCACACCAAGTCATTATCAAAATGGAGTGTCTCAAAAATTTTATTTACAACCCCATACTCATACCTGTATTCTGCATAAGGTTGACCGTTAAGGGTGGTTACTATTTTTGATACCTTTTTACCGTTGTAGCTTAAGGCATCCAAACTGGTTTCTTCAAATTGAAGAGTCTGAAGATTGTACGTTTCATGATGAATATATTGGATAAGATCGCCATCATAGGTAAATGATTCCCTGGATTGAGGTTGGTAAACTTTTCCACTATTCGCATCATTAACCTCCATCGAAGTTACATAGCTTAATAATTTTTTGGCTTTTATTGCTCCTCCAAAAACATAGGTTGTTGAAAGAGGACCATCAGCGCGTCCATCCCAAATGTCTTTCGCTGAGATTTCAGTCTGACTGTCGTTAACACCCCACTTATCAACAAGTTCAATGTCGTAATGATGATATCCATTTTGCACCTCCAGTGTATCAAGTGGGCCAGTTAAATCATAGTCTTTTGACCACTTCAAAGTGTTTTTACTATCGTATCCAATTATTTTGATATGGCCATCTATGTTTTCATAAATTATTCCACCTACGGCAATTTTTATTGATGCTTTGATTAACACCACAGAGCCATTGCTTTCAGAAACATTTTGTTTAGAGGTAAGTACATTTTCATATTGGCAGGAGAGAAGTGAAACAAGGGTCAAGTAAAGAAAAGGAATAATGTTTTTCATGATAAGATTTATCGATTTTGAGAATCAAACGGGACATCCGCAAAAACGTTCGGGTAATGATCGACCAAATGCTGGTACTCTCGTAGCTCCATTCATCCCCAATACATAATTACCACTCTTTGGGTTATTGTTACAATTCATAAACAAGTGAGATGATCTAGTATTGCAGCCGAATTTTCAAATCAATTAAAAAATGGAGAACGCAAAATACTTTACATATTCAATGTTTAACTCAAACATTCATTTAGTTCAAATAAATAATGTAAGGCCATTGAATGGCGCTTTTGAAGAATACCTTCAGTTTAGCGATCGGTCGGCAAAGGAATTGAAGGGAGCTATGATTATTGATATTTCGAAAGGAAAATTTCTTTCACCAAGGCAACTCACCAAACTTAGTGATGTGATCAATTCCAATAACGAAGCCATTGCAAAAAATTGGACGTCGGTGGCATATATCAACACCTCAATAATCGCAAGGATCATGCTTAAAGGAAGACTAAGGATGCGCCCATTACCAGTCAAAGCAAACGTATTCACTTCGCTTGATGACGCAGTGACCTGGAGCTACAAGATCTTTCTTAAAGCTGAGGATCAGCACTAAGATTAAAAATCGTTAGACCGAGTATCAATTGCTATTTCTTATCAAGCAGTTCTGAAAGCGATACGTGGCCATCCTTTACAACTGTTTCTTTATAATTACTCTTGTCCACGACTGATGGATCAAGTAGGATGGAGGCGACTTCTATATTCCCAAATTTCAGTTTTGTGGTGCCCTCGATCTTTTCACCTTTGGCTAACTTCATTGCTATTTCTCCGCCTAGTTGTGCCAAGGGCTTAATCGGTTTATAGATAGTCATAGTTTGGTAGCCAGCGATAATATTACGCATCGAGTTAAGATCAGCATCCTGGCCCGTAATTAATATTTTGCCTTTTAACTCCGGTTTAAGCGCATCGATTGAGCCGTTGGCCAAGGCGTCATTAGCAGCAATGATGGCATCGGGTTGTTGTTTCCCGGAAGACATGAACTCATCGATTTTCATGAGCGCCCCAATTTCTCCCCAATCTGCCATTACCAAGTCTCCGACCAGTTTTATCTTGCCTTCTTCCATGCTCTTTTTCAACACTTTGAGTTGACCGTTGCGATAAAGTATTGCATTATTATCTGTAACGGGACCATTTAAGAGTAAAAATTTGCCCTTAGGTATTTTAGTGAGTGCATACTGTGCTTGAAGTTCACCTACTTTCTCATTGTTGTAAGAAATGTAAACAGCTATGTCATTGGTATTAATCAGTCGGTCATAGGATAGTACAGGCACATTTGCTTTTTTTGCTTCTTCCACAATCTCCACTGCCTTAGCGGCATCAACAGCTATAATTACCAAAACTTTACAGCCATCGGCAATCATTTTCTTACCTAATCTTACTTGTTCTACGGCTTCTCCGTAGGCTACTTCAATCTGAACCTCGCCACCCAACTCCTTGACTTTGTCAGTAAATAATTTTTGATCGATATACCATCGGTCAGTGACGTAGCTATCCAGCAACAGGCCAATTTTCTGTGCATGCAGTGAGCTACCCATCGCACTAAGCATAACGAGCATCATGATTCTAAATGCAAAATTGAGTTTCATAGCTTTTTGGTTGATAAGTTTAGACAAGATTTTAGGATGTATATCAAGTTAATAAAAATAATGACGTCTAAAAAGGAAATTAATTGAGATCAAATCATCGGAATTTTGATTGAGGAGGTACTGCCTTCTGAATCGTTATGTACTTCTTAATTAAATTATTCGCTAAATTTCCCTAAAAACATTTTATGTATTCACGAAGAAAATTCCTTCTCCAGATCTCTTCATCGGCGGCACTAATGTCAGCATTGCCAATAACAAAAGGTTTTTCAGAAATGATAGACAGACATTACGAAGGACCTGTATTAAGAGTGGCATTATTAGGATTAGGTAGCTATGCTACTCGCGTAGCTAATGCAATGCAAAGTTGCACGCGTGCAAAATTAGTTGGCGCTGTGAGCGGTACTCCACAGAAACTGAAGGACTGGCAGAGTAAATTCAATATTCCTGAGAAGAACTGTTATAGCTATGATACTTTCGATCAAATCAAGAATAATCCAGACATTGATGCTGTGTATGTCATTACACCCAACTCTCTTCATCGACCATTTGTGCTTCGTACAGCAAAAGCAGGTAAGCAAGTTATTTGTGAGAAGCCATTAGCGCTTAATGCTAAAGAAGGACAGGAAATGGTTGACGCATGCAAAAAAGCAAATGTGAAATTATTGGTAGGCTACCGAATGCATTTCGAACCAAAGACGTTGGAGATTATTCGTCTTCGCAAAGAAGGAAATTTTGGAAAGGTATTATACTTCGATGGCCTTAGTGGCTTCAAGATTGGCGACCCGAATCAGTGGCGACTTAATAGAGAACTAGCAGGAGGAGGGGCGATGATGGACATAGGCATTTATTCTATCAACGGCTCTCGCTACATGATTGGCGAGGAGCCGACGTGGGTGACGGCTCAAGAAACCAAAACTGATCCTGTAAAATTTAAAGATGGCGTTGATGAGACCATTCTTTTTCAATTAGGATTTCCAAGCGGTGCTGTTGCATCTTGTCTTTCTACCTATGCCATGAGCAACCTCGATAAGTTTTTTCTAAATGGAGACAAAGGCTTCGCAGAACTCAAACCTGCAACAGGCTATGGCCCAATTGAAGGTAGAACTAATTTGGGTGAGCTTACTTTCCCTCACGTAACACATCAAACTGTTCAGATGGATGAGATGGCATCCATTATACTTGAAAATAAAAAACCGATTGTTCCCGTTGATGGTGAGGAAGGTGTGAAAGATATGAAGATCATTGATGCGATTTATAGAGCGGTGAAATCGGGGAAGAAAGAAAGTATTGTTTTGTAGAAATGAGATTACCATTCAATCGAGCATAAAATAAAAAAGCACGGGCTGAAAAGTCCGTGCTTTCTTGTAAGCGTATTAAATTATATTTTTCCTCCACCAAAGAAGACTCCAATACGAATTCCTAAATAGCTGTTCTTGATATCTCCATTACTTGGAAGTGTAGTGCTTGTAGAAGGAATAAGATTGTAGTCTGCAGACATGGTGAAGTGACGAAAGTCAAACCCCACTCTTGGATAGAAACCAAATTTAGATCCGGCCTCTACTGAACCAGTAGTTGTTCCAGAATTGTAATCCACCGCTGCTAATGTATACATACCTAAACCCACGCCTGCAAAAGGTCTGAACCCATCACTTTTGAAATAATATTGTCCATTCACAGTATATGATCCGACTGCAGCAACACTTATATCGTAGCTTGTTGAAGAGCTAACGGAATATCCACGAGTAATCGCCGCACTTTCCAATCGTAGGCCTACGGAAAGGTTATCTTGCACACGATATGATGGCTCTATAGTGGCAAGGATGCCACCACTGGAACCATATCCGCTTGCACCTGCATAGCCAATACCTAGGCCAACTCTAAATTTGTGGTAATCCTGAGCATAACCAATCGAGGTAACCAGAAGGGATAACGCCAAAGCGTAAATAATTTTTTTCATTTTAAAATTTATTTATTGATGGCTGCAAGGAAGGGAAAATGATCCGAGATCAAAAGCACTGTATAAGGAAAACCTTACGTTGTATGTAATGAAAACCTTACGTCATTTTTGCGGTGTCGAGGTTTTTTTGATGAAAGATTCTGAACGTGGTACCTTGATCAGGTACACTTTCAACCTCAATTCGTCCATTTAATTTATCGAGCTGTTGTTTTACAATGTAAAGACCCAGCCCCTTACCAGGCGTGTGTGAATGAAAGCGTTTATAAAGTTTAAAGAGATCTGTATGGTGTCTGCTAAGGTCAATTCCCAATCCGTTATCAGAAACTTCCAGAACAACATTGTCCTCACTTAAGCGAGACGAAATTCGGACCGTTGGTTTCCTGTCTGGAGATCGATATTTAATAGCATTGCTTACTAAATTAAATAAGATACTGTTGACGTACGCTTTGATAGATACAAGTTGAGGCCATGCAAATTCCGTACTAATTGATACTTCGTTTGAAATGATAAACGTGTTAAGAGATTGAAGTATCAAATCTACCTCTGTTTGAAGACTAACTTTCTCGAGGGCTGTGAAATTGTCATGACGGATATCTATGATTTTTCCAAGGTCCTCGATAATAGTGTCCAGCGATGCCGTAGATGCCTCAATGAGTTGGATAAGGTGAGCACGTTCTTCATCCGTCTTCGACATGTGATGAAGATAAATTAACCCTTTTAAGCTGGCCACCGGAGCGCGGAGATTGTGTGAAACTGTGAAAGAAAATTGCTGAAGTTCACTGTTCTGTTTTACTAACTGCTGATTGGTTTGAAACAAATCAAGGTTCTTTTCGCCAAGTGAAGCTTCAAGTAAAATGTTCTTTTCTTCTAATTCTTTTTTTTGCCGCTCAATTTCAAGATTAGCATTTAAAATACTTTCTTGGCTTAATAAAAGTTCTTCACTCTGAGATTTGATTTCTTCATTCTGCACTTTAATATTTTGATTGAGCTCAAATAGCTCCAAGTTAGATCGGTGAAGTTCATCGTTCTTTTGGTTCAATCGGTGAATCAATTGATTATTTTCAATTTCAAATTGCTCAAAGAGGTCTTTAAAGAAAGCTATGCTGCAGGACAGGATTAAAAACATTATCAGAATTACCAAATTACCTCCAAGAAAACGGATGAATGTATAATGCTCTTGTACATAAGCACTGCTGAAGCGATAAAACGCAAAGTCGAAGAAAGTCAATATAAGAGCATTGAATATGAGACTAATGTAAAGGGCTCGCTTTTCATGTAGCGAAAATATTAGCAACGGAATGATCGAAGCTGTGATAAGAATGCAGTACACGCTGGCTAGTTGTGAATATTTATACTGACCTATCAAATTAATCCGCGAAAGGAATATTGCCGCCAATACGGATATAGGAATAACAACAGACATCACACTTCTCGATAGATTATACAATCGAACTTGATTTAAAAAGATCACTGCTAAAAGCGTGATAATTGTAAGTGAGCCAATCCGCACAACAGTTGAAAAACCATTGTAAAGTGCCAAGTAGGTTATAAGAATTAAAAAGAGAAAGGCAGAAATTAAAGCGATTGAATTAGTTAATTGAATTGAACGGACTTTCGACTTCGAGCCGGCATCGTGAGCACCCGTAGAGAGAATTCGTTTTAATAAGGAGCTCATACTTTTTATTAACAAACCAATTTTACAAGCTCCAAGTTGCTAAAAAAATAGACATGTGATGCCGTTCTTACATCTGTGGTTAAATATTGAATAGGAGGTATTTGAATTTTGCAAGTAGTTAGCTTTAATTTTCGATGAGCGTATTATTTACACGTTAAAGTACTGTAAACTCATTGATCACCATTCGGATAAAGATTTAAATTCGCATTTAATCCCCATCCTGACTTTTTACAAAGGGTGGTTTAGATATCCTCAAGGATGAATTGGCAGGAATTCTGGAGAATGAAATTAAAATTAAGGAAAATAAACTGGTAAAGATCAGTCGAGGTTAGTGAGGAGCACCGTGTCTTAGTTCAGCTACTTTATTTCTTTCATTTTGAAGCTCGCGTGCTAGCTTTATTTGTTTCTCCATTGATTTCTTTTTGAATTCATCCAACTCTTGCGCGATGGCATCGGCAATGACAATTTTCTCTCTTGCTGTTGCCTGCACAAGTTTTATTTTAGTAAGCATGATACTTCCAATAAACAGCAACAATGAAATAATGGCAACTACTAAAACAATAAATATGCTCTTCGTAAAATTAATACCCAAAACAGAAATGTGAGAGCTATCGTGCACAATTTGAGTTACAGCTGCTCGCTCTTGTCGAAGCGTGTCTTTTGCCGCTTGAAGGCTAGCTTCTAATTTCGAAATAGTTTGGCGTTCCTGCTTAACTAAAGTCTTTTGTTCCTTCATTGAATCCAGTGCAACTTTCCATACGCCATCCATTATATATTCCTTAATCACTTTATAGTCCTGATACGTTTCAGCTTTTGATTTCATAAACCAGTAGCGTTCTTGTAGTGTGGAATTTTTTTCCTCTTGAGGTGCAATCGATGGTTGGGCGAAAGAAAGAAACCTGATCAACGTGAAGAAGAAGACAAGAAGAAGACGCGCCATAAAAATTTTTCAACGAAACTACCGATGTGAAATGTCAGATCCTAATAGCATTAGTCAAAATGGATTAATAACTCGCCCAATGAAATTAGGAGAAGGTAAAGTGATCCAGAGTCATTTAGTTCGCTGATGATCGAGTTTGATCTTTGTTTTCATGTGCTTTGAGGATATTATCCAATGCTTTGCGATTGTAATAAGTCATCGAAACCTGTCTCTCCCCTGGATCTTTCTAAACGGCTGCTTGAGAAAATCAAGTGTAACTTTATTGAATTCGTTCTTAAAATTGATTAGCGTTGAGTGACCTGATTTTGGAAGGATCCATAAGTATGATTTTGGAATAGCTTCGGCAATAAGCAATGTATGATGTGGCAAGATAACATCATGGTCTCCACCAATGATGAGTGAAGGGCATTGTACTTTTTTCAAGTCAGAGAGTTTGATGTGCGGTTCATCTACAACGATACGAAAGAGCTTCTGAAGATTTTTAGTTTTAGGCGTAGGTGCAAGCTTTGAAACGCTGTCGTTCATGTGAGCAACCATTTTATATAAGAATGCATCTATGGCTGTTGTGTCTGGCCATAGGTTCGCACCTGTAGACACTAATTTTTTTACTTTCTTTGGATGTCGCATAGCCAATAGTAGGGCATTGATGCCGCCATCACTCCAGCCAACTACATAGCACGAATCAATTTTCAAATAGTCTAGAAGACCGTTAAAGTCGTCAGCCATCATTTCATAAGAAAGTGAATCGCTAGTGTCTTCCGATTTTCCCTGGGCTCGGCTATCGGCCATGATTACTTTAAAGTGCTTTGCGAAATAGGGAAGTTGATACTGAAAGGCTCTCATCGACCCACCATTTCCATGAATAAAAAGCAGTGGTTCACCTTTACCATAAATTTCATAATACATGTTGAATCCTCTAATCTTCGCAAATCGCCCCACCTTTTCGTTTCTTCCAAGCTTTGTACTATCCAACAAGGTTTGTGAAAAACTTGTCTCACATAACGCGATCAACAGGAAGAGTAATGTTTTTAACTTCATGTTATTGGCTAATGGTGATTCATCCCAACTTTATCCAAATAAACCTCAATAGCCTCAGTTTAAATTACGGAATTATTTTCTTTTCCTTGTAAGAATTAAACTTAGTCGCGGTACTAATAAACCAAAACATAAGAGATGTGACTGAACAAGAGCAGCGACAGGTTTTTGAGAAATGGATAAATCAATACAAAACATTGCTTTTTAAAGTGGTGAGAACCTATGCGTTTACGAGCGATGATCGAGAAGACTTGTTTCAAGAGATTGCTATTCAGGTTTGGCATTCTATAAAGACGTTCAAAGCAGACGCTGCCGTTACCACTTGGTTATATCGAATTGCACTCAACACTTCTTTCAAGTGGGTGAGAAAAGAACATAAGCACCAAAAGGGAATTGAGACGCTCGACAATGTGGAGCATATTTTACACGAGAATAAACAGTTCATGGATGACAGACTAGTTTGGCTCTATGAAGAAATTTATAAGCTTGACGAAATTGATCGGTCACTAACCTTGTTGATGCTAGACGGTTTTAGTTACAAGGAAATGTCAGACATTATTGGCATCACTGAATCTAATGTTGGTGTAAAAATCAACCGCATTAAAAAACATTTAATATTAAAATCGAAAATTATTAATCATGGAGTTTGAAGAAATGAAAAAGATATGGGACACACAAAACAATGAGATGCTCTATGCAATCAATGAGCAAGCGCTGCACAATCGTATTCTTTCAAAAAAGCAAAGAGCTAGTCATACCGCCAATGTCAGTGAGTTGTTGTTAATGATCGTGAATTGTTTTGCTGGAATTTTTATTTTCATACTTGGATGGACAAAGCCAGGGGGCAATCTATTTCTCTATTTAATGGCTTCATGGATGTTACTCACAGGGGTATACATGTTGATAAGTCGAATCCGCAGACAAAGAGAAGGAAAGAAGTTTGATCGAACCTTGCTTGGGGATCTTAAGCACGCTCTGGCTACGGCTACATATCAGGTACGGATTTCTCGTTT
>DASYTA010000528.1:0-7467 GCA_036002745.1 Cyclobacteriaceae bacterium
TCTTTGAGCTCATCGTGTGATACGGTCTTGCCTTCTTTCACCACGACGTAAGCAAAAGGTCGTTCACCCCATTTTTCGTCAGGCACTGCAATTACCGCAGCTTCTAGTATGTGGGGATGACCCATCAATGAAGTTTCCAAAGCAATAGAACTGATCCACTCTCCTCCCGACTTGATCACGTCTTTGCTGCGATCTTTAATTTCTATACATCCCTCGGGAGAGATTGAAACGATATCACCTGTCCTAAACCAACCGTCGGATGTAAATTTTCCTGCAGGCTCCGGATCGCGATAGTAAGAGTTTACCACCCACGGACCGCGTACTTCCAATTCTCCCATTGTTGTGCCATCCCACGGAATGAGTCCTTCTTCATTTCTTCCACGGATCTCTACAAACGGAACTGGCATCCCTTGCTTTGTCGCATAGTCATACTGCTTTTCTTTCGATGAGCGTTCAACAGCACTCGTCACCACAGCAGTGCTTCCTAGTGGAGACATCTCCGTCATACCCCATGAATGAAGAATTTGTATTCCGTATTGCTCATCAAATGCTTTCACCAAAAAACGAGGTGCAGACGATCCGCCTATCACGATTGTGCGCAAGCTGAGTTTGTATTTTCCTGGCTCGGCATCCAACTTGTTTTTTATTCCCATCACCACCGTAGGTACACCAGCCGTAAGCGTTACTTTTTCAGATTCAAAAAGCGGACAGAGATTATCAGCATCAAGGTATGGGCCAGGAAAGACTTGCTTTGCTCCGACAAAAGCACAATTGTAGGGAAACCCCCACGCACTGGCATGAAACATCGGCACGATGGGAAGCATCACATCTCGCTCAGTCATACTCAACCCGACACAACTTGACATGAACGACATCGCGTGAAGCATGATGGAGCGATGGCTATATAAAACTCCTTTCGGTTTACCCGTTGTGCCAGAAGTGTAACACATGAACGCTGCGGAGTATTCGTCTCCCTCGAATGGCTCGAATAATGAGTCATCGCCGCTCGCTACAACCTCTTCATAGTTCAGGTATCCTTTAGGAAGAGTTGTATCTGTTTGAATGACGATGACTTTGGAGACATTGATGGCTGATTTGAATTTTTCAAACAAAGGCAACAGCACCTGATCGACGATGATAATTTTATCCTCTGCATGATTAACAATGTAGGCAAGGTCATCAGGATTAAGTCTAAGATTAAGCGGATGTGCAACGGCACCAATACACGGAATAGCAAAGTACGCTTCGAGATGCTGGTAATGGTTCCAACAAAGCGTGGCGACTCGATCTCCGTGATGAACACCAAGCTGATGAAGAGCAACGGCTAATTTTTTCGCTCGCTTGGCAAAGTCTTTATAAGTGTAACGATGAATGCTTTTATCCGGCAGGCGACTCACGATCTCCTTTTTTCCAAACAACGTTTCCGCCCTTCGTAAAATTGTTGGGAGCGTAAGCTGATAATCCATCATTAAACCTCTCATAGTATCTGGGAATAGTGAAAATCGTTCAATAATTTACACACCCATAGTTGAAATACAATAATTAAGGACGAGTTTTTCAATCAAACATATTATGCAAAACAGCGGCAGCCCTGAAGTCAGCAATCTTTACAGAAATTATGTTCTCGTCATGTTGACCTTGGTCTACGTCTTCAATTTTATAGATCGTCAACTTCTTGTTATCCTTCAGGAGTCGATCAAAAAAGAATTACATCTTTCCGACACGCAACTCGGCCTTCTCTCCGGTTTTACATTCGCCATATTTTATGTTACGGTAGGAATTCCTATCGCGCGATTTGCCGATAAAAGAAATCGAAGAAACATTGTTGCGATATCGCTCGGCTTATGGAGTTTGATGACAGCGTTCTCGGGATTGGCAAAGAATTTCATTCAATTATTATTAGCACGGATTGGTGTTGGTGTTGGGGAAGCAGGTGGAAGCCCGCCCGCACATGCAATGATTTCGGATTACTTCCCTCCCGAAAAACGATCGACGGCTCTTTCATTTTATTCAACCGGTATTTATTTCGGTGTGTTGATCGGATTTCTTATGGGCGGATATTTGAACCAAGAGCTTGGTTGGCGAACCGCATTTTTTGTATTAGGAATACCCGGGATAATTTTTTCTTTATTGTTTTTTTTCACAGTGAAAGAGCCGCGCAGAGGAGCAACGGATACCAACGCATCAACAACAAGCGAGGCTCAATCTTTTATGCAGGTGCTAAAGTTGTTGTATTCAAAGAAAACTTTTGTTTATCTCGCTTTGGCTTCAGGACTTCACGCATTTTGCATTTATGGATTGTTTAATTGGGAGCCCTCTTTTCTTGCACGGCTTCATGGAATGAAAACTTCTGAAATAGGTCTTGTCCTTGGTTTGATCTTCGGTTGCACCGGAGCGATTGGAACTTTTGCGGGCGGATTCCTCACTGACTATTTTGGAAAGGTCGATAAACGATGGTACTTGAAAATTCCAGCTTTTGCTATTCTGCTCTCTATCCTATTTGTGGTGGGAACATTATTTTGGCGTGATACTTTTTCTTCTCTCTTCTGTCTCGGTGCAAGTTCTTTTTTATACAGTATGTATTTGGGACCAACGATAGCAATCGCTCACCTTCTAGTACCGGCTTCCTTGCGCTCCATCACTTCCGCTATTTTATTTCTTGTCATCAATCTTATCGGATTGGGTTTTGGTCCTTTGGTTGTGGGTATTCTCAGTGATTGGCTTGCTCCATCGTTGGGAAGTGAGTCGTTGCGATGGGCGATGTCATGCATATTAGTAGTAAGCGCTATTTCAACAACACTTTTCTTTGGAGCCGCTAAAAGAATGGGTGCAGATTTAAACCTGAAATGATTAAGCAACTCCGTCAGGAATTGTATTAAAACAAAAAGAGCTTCTTTACGATCCTCGTCCTCATCTTGAGATATGATTTTTTAAATTCTGGACTCGATGCTCTTATTCCGGTATTGCAAAAAATCGCGACCGTTATTTTTTGATTTGGGAAATAGTACAGGTCAGTGGTTGTGCCTATTCCTCTTCCGGAATGTCCAAACAAAAATTTATAGGGAAATGATTTATCTGCCATCAGGCCAAGTCCATAGTCTGGTTTCTTTTCATTGTTCCAGGTCGTCATTTCTTTCCACGATTGTGAGTTAAGTATTTTTCCATTCGCCAGATCTTCCAGAAATCTTCCCGCTTCCTCGATTGGTGCATACACACCATCATCTCCGATAAACCAATTAGTTGTTTCAAATGTTTGAGCTGTTAAGTCTTCCAACGCACCGTCCTTGTTAACATCGCCATAGTACTTTACATTTTTATCGGGTGGAGTTTGTCGATAATATGTTTTTTGAAAATTCAACTCACGAAAAAGTTTGCGCAAATATTCGGAATGACCTTCAGCAACAATTTTGTCCATGATCATAGCCAGCAACATGTAGTTGGTGCTGCTGTAATGAAATTCTGTGCCAGGTTTGCAGAGCGCATTTTTACCAAAGACATATCTTCTTAATGCATTGAGATAAGTTAACGTATCAAGTTTTAAGAGGCTGGAAAGGTAGAGTCCATTCAATTCTGCATCTGCCTCGTAATTCACAAAGCCAGAGGTGTGCGCAAGAAGTTGTCGCACCGTTACCTCTTTAGCATTCGGTAAGTTGTCAATAATTTCCGGAGACAAGTAAGAAGCTATTTTATCATCAAGATGCAGGCGATCTGTTTCTATAAGCTTCAGCGCTGCTACCGCATTGTACATTTTCCCGATGCTACCCATTGAAAAAATATTATCTGATTGAATGAGTGCTTTAGTCTGCACATCAGCGTAACCCGATGTGACTGTCCATTTTCCATAGGCAGGATGTGAAATGTATACTACAACTCCTGTTAGCTTGTCTGTCGTTGCCTTATCTAAAATCTTCTGAATGGTTCGGTATTTCTTTGGCGTTTTGGTAGTCGAAGGTTGTGCATCGGCTGTAGCACTGACTAAAATGAATAGGAGAAGAACAAAAAAAGATTTCATCAACTTTGAAAGTTTAGATAAGGTTGTATCGCGGGTTGACCTGACGTTGCACAGACGCTAACTAAAGGCCGGGGGTTGCACAGCGGTCAGGTTTTCCAGCCATGCCCTAGACGTGAATTATGCGATCTCTCCCATAATAATTTTAGTATCATGGATGGTTCAGTTACACAGAAGGCTTACTTTTGATAGTACCAAATAAAAACCCAACGAACATGAAATTGAAATTTGTACTAGTAACCGTGTTTCTTCTAAGCCTATCGCTTTCCTCTTTTTCTCAGGCTACCAGCAACGATGAGCTTGATGCCATTGTAACCTTGCTTGGCGCTCAGAAAAGAGACCTGGTGAAAGAGCTGGTGAACATTACGCCTAAAGACTCAGCAAACTTCTGGAAAGTATATTCGGCTTTTGAGCAAGATCAAAAGAAATCCCGGAAGGAACGCATTCAGTCTTTCGAAGCTTTTGCCAATGCCTATAACAAGATGGATGACAAGACAGCCGATGAATTAGCCAAAAAGCTTTTTGAAACAAGACTTACCCAGGAAAAACTTTTCCAGCAGTATTTCGAAAAAGTGAAAGCAGCTACCAATGCTACGCTGGCTCTCCAGTTTTATCAAGCCGAAACATATTATCTCACGTTGGCAAGAGCTAGCATCATGCAACAACTGCCCACCTACGGTCAGGTGTCGAAACAGAAAAAATAATTTTAAAGAAGAGACTAAGAAAAACGCCATCCAACCGATGGCGTTTTTTATTTGATGCATTAATTGAATTGTGCAGCGCGACCTTAATGACGACCATGACTATGAAAACCTCCACCGATAGGACCTCCACCAATCAAACCGCCTCTACTGCCATTAATACCCAAAGGCGCACCACGATAATTTGAATTGAAACTATTATTGAAGCTGCTCCTGGTGCGTAGCATACTTCCTTGTTGCCGGTATGAATACGGAGATGACGTACTCACTCGCACATTGGTAGGATTGTAGTGCGTGGTAGCAACATTCACAAAGCCTCGATTCACCGGCGTGATCACGCGTCTTGTTACTACATTGGTTTGGTAATACTCACTTAAGCCGCGATACAAATGAGGATAGCGCATGTAATACCCTCCATTGTAAAGCCAGTAAGTAAATCCAAATGAAGGAAAGCCGTACAACCCGCCTACTCCAAAATAGAAGCCAGGGTAATACCAATACATTGCCGGATACCACATCGGGTAAGGATACCAGTACGGATACCCAAACCAATATGAGTATGGATAATAGTACGGATTATTATTATAGTACCCATTGTTCTTATAAGCATTGGACGCCTGCTTCAATTCCTTCATCGCTTTCGGATCATTTTCCATTTGCTTTTTGAATGCAGCAGCCTCTTGCTGACTTTGAATTTCCAACTTGTCGTGGAGCATGGCCAGTTGATTGTTGAGCTCACTTGGATTTGTTTTATAACGCTCTCCTAACTTTATGGTGAGAACGATATTGTTAGTAAGCAACGTGAGCACGTCAGGTCTGTTTTGCAATTTCCGAAATGCATCGCGAGCTGGTTCATTCAGATGCGATACTGATTTTTCAAATTCACTGTTCGCACTCATGCAGATTTTGTCCAGCTTGATCAGATTCTTTTTCTCGTTGTGATACAACTTCCACGCAGCTTCTTTCAAATCAGGATCTTGATTAGGCAAAAGTTTATACACTGCTTCTTTTGTTTGTTTGGCTGGCAGTGTGGCAAGCTGGTGCATCAACTCCGGATAGCGCGTGACGGTATAAAACCATTCCTGCTTTTGCTGTCTGAACTTTCCAATCGTTTTTTGAAATGCCGCCATCGTTTGGTCTTGCGACTTTTGAAGTTGCAGCAACACCGAAGGATGCTGGCTCGCTATTAATATGGACTGACGCACGTTGGCATCGTACGATGCAACAGCCTCATTCAGCCCCTCGCTGGTTTCAAGTTTCGCGTTTTGGGCTAAAGCCACTTCAGCTGCCGCGAAGAGCAAAAGCCAAAAAAGAAATCTATAAAAAAGACTGCGCCAGCCGCTGTTTATTTCTGAAGTAAGATGAACACTCTTTACAGTTTTCATAAACGTTAATTTGGTTTAACAAAAGTGAGTTCTGTAAAATCAGACAATCTGAATTGTCTTTAGAGTCAATAGAATACTCTGTAATGTGGATCTACCTGCATAAACGTAAACCCCTGTGAAGAATTCATGATCGCAAACACGAGTGGTTTTACGAGTCGATGATTTGTAGAAATAGGAGGACAATTGGTAGTGCTACGTCAGGTCGGAAGACCCGGAGCACGGGGATTCCTAATTAGTTAATCCTCTCTAATAGGTGTACCTTGCAAGATGTTAGCCAATCTCAACAACGATTCAGCCATTTTTTTTAAAACTCTAAAAGAAAAGGTAGATACCTATTTCGACACCACTAAATTATCTCGCGCAGGTGGGTACAGGCTTTATTTGAAAAGCAGCGTTCAGATTTTATCAGCGATATCATTGTATGTCGTTTTAGTTTTTTTTACTCCAGCCTGGTGGCTAGCCATTCCACTTTCGATTTTGCTTGGCATCAACTTCGCCGTGCTTGGCTTCAACGTCATGCACGAAGGAGGACATCAGAGTTTTTCAAAACATTCGTGGGTCAATTCTCTCGCGGGTTACTTTCTGAATGTACTCGGAGGCAACATCTATTTTTGGAAAGTAAAGCACAATGTGAATCATCACACATACACTAGTATTGATGGGCTAGACTCCGACATTGATGCAAAACCATTTATGCGTTTTCATCCTAACCAACCTCTGCTAAACATTCACCGTTTTCAACATATCTACTTTTTCGTGTTGTATGGCATCTCTTATCTCGCCTGGATATTCTATGAAGACTTCGTCAAGTATTTCCGCAACAGAATAGCCGCTCACATGAAACCGATGCAGTTATCGGTGAAAGAACATTTCATTTTCTGGACTACGAAAGTATTGTACACCCTCGTCTTTGTTATCATCCCGATTTACTTTGTTGGGTGGCAGGCCCTGATCGGATTTTTTATAATGACTTTCGTGTGTGGGTTGTTCATCAGTATTGTGTTTCAGTTGGCGCATGTGGTGGAGATCAATCATTTTCCTGAAGAGCACAAAATAGTTGGCGACTGGGCGTTGCATCAGATGAGCACCACTTCCAATTTCGATACTTCCAATAAACTTCTGTTCTGGATGCTGGGCGGATTAAATTTTCAGATAGAGCACCATCTTTTCCCCAAGGTGAGCCATATCCATTATGCCAGAATAAACTCTTTAGTGAAAGAGACTTGCAAGGAGTTTAACATTAAATACAACGAATACAGCACCATGTTTTCTGCGATGGCTTCGCACGTTAACTATCTACGAAAAATGGGAATCGCCTGATTTACACCTCCAAGAAGGAAATGAGTTTCATTCTTACACCTTGTTGAGTGTA
>DASYTA010000529.1:0-9437 GCA_036002745.1 Cyclobacteriaceae bacterium
AGAGATTCGATTTGTTTGTTTGATTCTTTTAAGACCTGAACTTCCGTGTTGAGTCGTATAACAGATTCATTGAGATTCCTGTTAGTGGCTCGTTCTATTGACAGCGTATTAGCGCTTTGAGAAAGCTCTTCCGTTTTTGAAATAAATTTCTGTAAATCAGCAGAAGCGTCAATTAATTGATTCTTGATTTTACCCCAGCCAAAGAGCCGGTCGAAAAAATTAATCTCCTTAAGGCTACCAAAAAGTTTCTTGATATGATCGAAAGTATCCATCTCGCAAAGTTAGGTCATTTCATTCCCCATGCAACGTCATAGTCCGATCGTAAGGTAAATTCGTCAATTAAAAATTGCACCAACGCTTTGGAAAATGCTAACTTGGTATCAGAAACTCACCAGCTAATAATTGGCAGGGCTTTTGTTTTAAGTTAGGTGATAATCTTATCTATTAAGGCTTTAAAAAATATACTATGAAAAAACTACTTGTCTTTGCATTCATCTCTGTTCTGGCATCTTCAGTTTATGGACAGGCTCCAAGCGATGAGGTGCAAATGTTTCAATCCATGTTCGGCATGGCAAAGAGAGAAGTCGTTTCAGAATTTGTAAAAATTGATGACTCGAAAACTACAGAATTCTGGAAGCTATACGATGAATATGAAACCGGTCGAAAACAAATCGGGCAAAAAAAGTTTGTGGTGCTTAATAATTATGTTAAAAACTACTCTAAGCTTACCCCTGAAGAGACGGATAAAATAATTAAAGAAGTCATCCAGCTTTCCACTACACAAGACAAGCTCATCGCGAACTACTACAATAAAATCAAAAAGGAAATCAGCATTACCACGGCTGCGCAGTTTTACCAGATCGAATGGTATCTGCAAAGCCAGGTTCGCACTACAATTCTCGAGAGTATCCCAATGATCTACGAACTGGAGAAGAAAAGTAAGTAGCCTGGCGCTCATCTTATTAGGCTTTCCAGTCCATTTTGGATAATTTTACTGTCCAAATAATTAGATTTTTATGGTTGATACAGTTACGTCCGCTCTTGAGGCAATGGCCCTGGAAGATAAGTATGGCGCACATAATTATCATCCGCTTCCGGTAGTGCTCACAAAGGGTGAAGGCGTTTACGTATGGGATGTCGATGGAAAACGTTATTACGATTTTCTCTCCGCATACAGTGCCGTCAATCAAGGGCATTGCCATCCTCGGATTGTTAATGCATTGATCAACCAAGCAAAAGAATTAACGCTCACATCTCGCGCTTTTTATAACGACAAACTCGGTCTTGCTGAAAAATTTGTTTGCGAAACTTTCGGCTATGAGAAGGCTTTGTTTATGAACAGCGGCGCAGAAGCTAACGAAACAGCTATCAAACTGGCACGCAAGTGGGGCTATACGAAAAAAGGAATTGAAGATAATAAAGCTGTGATCGTGGCGGTGAAACAGAACTTTCACGGTCGCACGACAACGATAATTTCTGCCTCAACCGATCCCTCTTCAACTAAAAACTTTGGCCCATTCATGCCGGGGTTTGATGTAGTGAACTATGATGACGTAGCTGCACTTGAAAAAGCATTGGGCAATAAAAATGTTTGCGCTCTATGGATCGAACCGATTCAAGGTGAAGCAGGAGTGTTTGTTCCGCACGATGGATACTTGAAAGCTGCCGAAAAACTTTGTCGTCAGCACAACGTGCTGTTGATGATGGACGAAATTCAAACTGGCATTGCCCGCACAGGAAAAATGTTGGCGAGTGACCACGAAAATGTAAGAGCCGATATTTTAATTTTAGGAAAAGCACTTTCCGGTGGAATGATGCCGATTTCGTTAGTACTGGCTGACGATGATATTATGCTGGTGATCAAGCCAGGCGAACATGGCTCAACCTTTGGCGGCAACCCATTAGCTGCTGCCATTGTTATAGAAGCACTGCAGGTAATAAAAGATGAGAAGCTTGCCGAAAATGCAGAACGTCTCGGAAAAATTTTCCGTGAACGAATGAACGCATTGAAACAAAAAACAAAATTGATCACTATCGTTCGCGGCAAAGGGTTGTTGAATGCAATTGTAATAAACGACACCGAAGAAAGTGAAACTGCGTGGAACCTTTGCCTGAAGTTTGCTGAAAACGGATTACTTGCAAAACCAACTCATGGTAACATTATTCGTCTTGCTCCGCCACTGGTGATCAACGAAGAACAAATTCACGAATGCTGCGATATCATCGAGAAGTCGATAGCAGCAATGTAAAATACCCCAAGTTGCTAGACATAAAACGAGCATCACGCAATTAACTTTGCAGGATGTGTCTTTGCTATAATTTTCAACCATGAAAAAAATTCTACTCACGTTAGTTCTTCTGTCAAGCCTTCAGGCACAATCACAAAACAAAAATCCATTAGCCACTGAAATTGTCACTTCTGATCTGGACAATTTTTGGATTGCTTTAGACAAAGCAGGCCCTGATATTAATGCCGATTCCCTTAACAAATATTATCTAAAGCCAGGTTCAAAAGGAATCAAAGCATTTACAGAAGGGCGGATTAAGAGTTCTGAAAATTTAGCGAAGGTCATTAAATCGCATCTTAAATATTATCGCGCCATAAAGTCAAATGTTGATAGCATTGCCGGAATGAAAAGTCAAATTATCCAGGCTCTTGTCAAATTGAAAGAACTTTATCCTGATGCAATTTTCCCTCCAGTGTATTTTGTGATTGGGGCACTTAATTCAGGAGGCACATCTTCTGATGAAGGACTTATCATAGGAGCCGAAATGTACGGGCTCAATTCACAGACACCAAAGGATGAGCTCAGCGATTGGCTTAAGACAGTTATAAAGCCGGTAAATCAAGTACCTCATATTGTAGCTCACGAGTTGATCCATTTTCAACAACACTATGAGAGTGGTTCTTTACTTGCGGCAAGTGTTAAAGAAGGTTCAGCTGATTTCTTAGCAGAATTAATTTCAGGAAAACACATCAATGATAACGTTCATAACTTTGCAAATCCTAAGGAAAAAGAATTGTGGGAAGAGTTTAAAACGGTAATGGACAAGAAAGACAACAAAGGATGGTTGTACGGAACTGTGGAAGATAGACCTAACGATCTTGGTTATTGGATGGGCTACAAAATCACAAAAGCTTACTTTGATCAGGCATCCGATAAAAAAACAGCAGTGAAAGAAATTTTAAATATTAAAGACTTCCATAAATTCCTTGATAAAAGTGGATATGCCTCAAAATTCAATTAGTTGAAGCTACTTTAAGGTTGATGTGATTTGCTAACTTTATAGTCATGTAAATTCAACAACAATGAAAACAAAACTCCTTCTCTTTTTGCTTAGCGCGATGGGAAGCGCTTTTGGCCAAACGATTCCTTCCTCGGAAGTTCAAATTAAAACTGCATTGCTTGCTTGTCCTGATGAATCAAAAGAGAAAGCAATGATCTACGGGTATTCACCGAAAGGTGAATTTGTAGTATTGCGTCAAGGCACCAACGAAATGGTTTGTCTTGCCGATGATCCCAATCAACCGGGTCTTAATGTCTCTTGTTATCATAAAAGCCTCGATCCGTTTATGGCTCGTGGCCGAGAGTTAAAGAAAGAAGGAAAAAAATTTCAAGAGGTCTTTGATATTCGTGAACAAGAAGTAAAAAGTGGAAAGCTAATCATGCCAAAGAATCCGGCAACATTAATTATCTACACTGCCGATAAAGAAAAATATAATCCCGCGACTGGTGAAGTTCAAGATGGATATCAGCGTTCCGTGATTTACATTCCTTATGCAACAGCTGAAAGTACGGGCTTACCAATTAAACCCATTGCTCCGGGGATGCCATGGATCATGGATCCAGGCACACATCGTGCCCACATCATGATTGATCCGCCAAGGAAGTAGGTGTTAGTTCTCAGGCATTAACCAACTTCATTCCGCCTTCAGGATAGCGAGTGCCAGCAGCGATTCCTTTGGGCGCAATAGCATCTATCTCATTCAACTCGTCCTTGGTCAGTTTCACCTTAAGCGCCCCAACATTTTCTTCGAGATATTTCATTCGCTTCGTTCCGGGAATCGGGAAGATGTAATCCCCTTGAGCAATCACCCATGCCAATGCTAATTGTGAAACAGTGCATTCTTTTTTTACCGCCATCGCTTCCAATTTTTTTACGAGATCAAGGTTCTTCTGAAAATTTTCACCTTGAAAGCGCGGAGATATCCTTCGAAAATCATTCGCTTCAAAGTCTTCAAACTTTTTGATTTGTCCAGTTAAAAATCCACGACCTAGAGGCGAATATGCAACGAAAGCAATACCCAATTCTTTGCAAGTACTAAGCAATTCATCTTCAGGATCACGACTCCACAACGAGTATTCGGTTTGCAACGCGGTGATAGGAAAAGTTTTATGCGCTCTTCTTAGAGTAGCAGGAGAAACTTCAGAAAGACCAATTGTTCTCATCTTACCTTGCTTTACTAATTCTCCCATTGCACCTACCGTTTCTTCAATAGATGTAGCAGGATCCACTCGATGCAAATAATATAAATCAATAACATCAATGTTTAGTCGTTTCAAACTTGCATCGCATGCCTTAAAAACATAATCGGGTTTTCCGTTCGTGCCTCTAGTCAATGGATTCGCAGGATCGCGAAGAATACCGAATTTGGTGGCCAATTCTACTTGGTTCCTTTTTCCTTTCAACGCCTTACTCAACAAAATTTCGTTGGTATGCGGACCATATATATCAGAGGTGTCAAGAAAGGTCACGCCTAAGTCGATTGCTCGATGTATCACCTTTATCGATTCTGCATCGTCAAATGATCCATAAAATTCTGACATGCCCATACAGCCGAGGCCAAGCTGTGAAGTTTTTAGACCTTGCGATCCAAGTTTGCGAATTTCCATAAAGATTGGGTTTGGTTTATTGGGTAAACAAAAAGCTTCTCTTAAAGTTCAGAAGTGGTTATTAAGAAATAATTACGGTTGACAAGGAAATTAGTCAAATCTTAAAGCACACCAAGCTTTTGCAGCTCCAGTTTCAATTGTTGAGGCGACTGAAAATGAACTCCACCGATGCCAACTGCCTCAGCTCCCTTAACATTTCGAAGTACATCATCAATAAATATGGCCTTGGTTGGATCAATTTTGTATCGGTCCAGCAGAATTTGATAAAACTCTGGAAATGGCTTTCGGGTTTTTTCATGACCGGATACTACAATGCCTTCAAACCAATGAAGAAAATCAAAATTTTTCAACGCCCAAGGAAATGTTTGCTCCGACCAATTGGTGAGTGCATAGAGCTTGTGCTTCCTTGATTCTCTTATTTGTTTCAATATTTCAACAGTGCCTGCAATTGGTCCATTCATAGTTTCTTGCCAGCGATCATACCAAGCGCGAATCGGCGCTTCGTGCTCAGGAAATTTGTCAAGCAGCTCCTTGGTCGCTTCCTCAAATGATCGGCCGGCGTCTTGCTTCTCATTCCAATCACTGGTGCAAACATTTTCAAGAAACCATTCCATTTCCTGTTCTGTCTTAAAAATCTTTCTGTAAAGATGGCGCGGATTCCAATCGATTAGCACACCGCCGAGATCAAAAACTACTGTATCTATTGATCGTTGCATTTTTTTAATTCGTTTTGCCAAAAGCCCATTTCAAAAATTCGGGCATAGCCTCAGCCCACGTTTCAAGATTATGTTTTCCGTTTTCCATTTCAAAATATTGAATATCATGAAACGGCCGATAACCTTTCCTTGTCAATTCTGCAATAAGATCAAGTGTATCGTCGATGGAATCAATGACGCCATTTTTATTGCGATCACTTTGTTCGTCCAGCTTTCCGGTTTGAAACCAAAACTTCATGCCTGGTTTTAATTTTCCATTTCTAATTTGTCGATGCATCAATCGATCGCGATGATCCGAATAAAATCTGCTACTGCTGTCACGCTTCCTCCACCAAAAAGAACCGCTGAAAACTCCAACTTTCTGAAAGAGGTCAGGAAAATTCCACGCTAAATCCATCGCACTCAGCCCACCCATGGAACAACCTGCTATACTATGCTTTGCTGAATGGTCAATCGGATATTTATAAAGCAAATAGGGAATCAATTCAGTGGTGATATACTTCGCATAAGCTTTTGTCAACTTACCTCGCTTCAGATAATCTTGCTGTGTGGTGACACCATACTCTTGCAATCGATCGCCAGCCACCACTCCGGCCACAATTAAGTTTTCTATTTCGTCTTTTTTAACGAGCTGCTCAATAGTAGTCTTCACACCAAGCTTATCCATGTCCTGGCCATCGTTGAGAAGTAATAAGGAAAATTTAGTTGAACTCGATTCAAAATTCGGAGGTAATAAAATCGCAACAGCCACATCGCGCTCAAGCAACTTAGAATAAGCTGAGATTTTATCTTCACTATATGTCACTGAATTCTTTGCGTTTGGTATTTCCTTTGACACAGTTGCCTTTCCGTTTTTATTTCACCAATTTAAAGGAATCAAAAATAAACATCTTCTTTTATTAGCAAATTGTATTCTTGATTGTTGATAAACTAATTGTATGCCCCACGAATACGAGCACCGATGGTATTCTCCCAGCCTAAGCAGGAACATCGATGTGCTTTCGTTTGGCGATCGTGGATATCCAGTCATTCTTTTTCCCACTTCTATGGGCAGTCATTATGAGAATAAGGATTTTAAACTAATTGATAGTGTAGCTTGGTTTTTAGATGAAGGGCTGGTGAAAATTTATTGCCCTGACGGAATTGACTCCGTGAGCTGGTACAATAAAAATATTCATCCGGCTGACCGTGTAAAAAATCATGTCTGGTATGATCAAATGTTGCTTACTGAATTAGTTCCTCTTGCTCAACGCGAAACCGGTGTGGATCGTGTAGCTACCGCAGGTTGTAGCTTTGGTGGCTATCACGCCACCAACTTTGCATTCCGACATCCTGAAGTGGTGAAATATGTTTTTAATATGGGCGCTGCTTTTGACATCAAAAGTCAAATGGATGGATATTATGATGACAATGTTTATTTCAATAACCCGATGGATTTTATTCCTGATGCCACAAGTCTCTTCTTCAGAGATTTTTTTGTTGTGCTCGGCACGGGTACACTAGATATATGCTGGGATGCCAACGAAAAACTAGCCGCAATTCTAAGGGCAAAAGGAATTAACCATTGGCTGGATGTGCGGCAAGGTCATCCGCATGATTGGCCGGCGTGGCGTGAAATGTTTCCTCATTATCTTTCGTTAATCAAGTAATGAGAATTCGATTTATTAAATTTTTTTTCATCTGCATTCTTTTTAGTTCGGAGGTTTTTGGAAAACCAATTCATGAGTCTCTAACGATCAAAGCCGGAAACATTTTGCAATGGATTAAAATCGATGGTGATAATGATCAGCATCCGGTTTTACTTTTTCTTCACGGTGGGCCTGGTGGTTCGGTAATGGGCTATGCCAATAAATTCACCAGCGACCTTCAAAAACATTTCATTGTAGTGCAATGGGATCAGCGCGAAACCGGCAAAACAAAATCTTTGAACTCATCACCCGAACCTTTAACCATATCACTCATCGAGCAAGATGCAGTGGATGTAATCAACTATTTGAAAAATAAATTTCATCAGGATAAAATTTATTTGGTTGGGCATTCGTGGGGAGGCTTTCTTGCACTTGAGGTAGCTTCTCATCATCCCGAACTTCTCGCTGCTTGTTTCTCGGCCTCACCGATGATCCATCAAATCGAGAGTGAAAAAATTGCTCTTGATAAAATGAAAGAGTTAGCCCAAAAAGAGAGCAATAAAAATGCGCTACAAGAGTTAGAACTGATAAGGATTCCATTTGAAAACGGAACGCAATTATTCTATCAGCGAAAATGGATTTACCAATTGATCAATAAGCAAAAAGAATCCTTTACTAAATCCTATGTAGAGAATTGGGCAATAGTCTGGTTATCGTTATACAATGAAGCGTGCGCTATCAATTTTTTTGAAGCCGCACCAGAAATAAAATGTCCCGTTTATTTTTTAGTAGGCCGAAAAGATTTTCAAACTAATTTCAAGCTCACCGAAAGCTATTTTGAAAAGTTAAAAGCAGAGAAAAAAGAGTTATTTTGGTTTAATGATTCAGCACATGGTCTTAACCTGACCGAATCCCAGAAGTTTCAGCAAGTGATCATCTCTACCGTTGGCCAATTAAAAAATTGATTATGAAAAAAATAGGAATTCTTTTTGGCATGGAACGGTCTTTCCCTGAGGCATTTGTTGAACATATCAATAAGATGGGGCTGAAAGATATTCAAGCATCGCCTATCGTGGTGGATATGGTACAACAAGGAGTGAATGATGGATATGCTGTAATTATCGATCGCATCTCACAAGATGTTCCATTTTACCGTTCGTATTTGAAAAACGCTGCCATTAGCGGCACTGCGGTAATCAACAATCCGTTTTGGCAAAGTGCTGACGAAAAATTTTTTAACAACGCACTTGCTGTAAAACTTGGAGTGCCGGTTCCTAAAACAGTAATCCTCCCTTCGAACCAAAAGCCACCCGATACGCAAGACAGCTCCTTCACCAATTTAAAATTCCCATTGAGCTGGGAAAATGTTTTTGAACACATCCGCTGGCCCGCCTACATGAAACCGCATTCAGGTGGTGGATGGAAAAGTGTTTACAAGCTAAACAACATGGATGATTTCTTTAAGGCATATAAGGAAACTGGGCAATTGGTCATGATGCTGCAGGAAGAAATTATTTTCACTGAATATTTCCGGTGCTACTGTCTTGGTCGAAAATACGTTCGTGTAATGCAATACGAGCCCCGCAACCCGCATCACTTACGTTATGTAGTCAATGGGCCGCCGGCTGCAGCTAAGCTGGTGAAGAGAGTGCACGACTATGTATTGGATCTTTGCAATGGTCTTGGCTATGATTTTAATACTGTTGAGATGGCCGTGCGCGATGGAGTTCCTTATGCCATCGATTTTTGCAACCCCGCACCTGATGCCGATGTGAAATCCGTAGGCCAGGAAAATTTTGAATGGGTAGTGGAGCATGCAGCGAAGATGGCTATTGAAAGAGCTCGCGCTCAGAAGCCTGGGCAGGATAATCTTACATGGGGTACTTTTGTACGGCAATCAGTTTATGATTTTGAAAATGCCAGTTCAAAACCAAAAGCGGAGCCAAAAGAAAAGGAAGCAAAGACCGCTAAAAAGAAATAATACCTTCCTCGCTAAGACGCTAAGTCGCAAAGATGTTGCATGACTGAGAACGAAATTTCAAAAATTGTAGTGGATTGCTGTTTCAAAGTGCATACTGAAATGGGTCCTGGTCTTTTTGAATCCGTTTATGAGGAATGTCTATATTATCTTTTGATTAAAAATGAATTGCTTGTTGAGCGGCAAAAAGAAATTCCAGTAGTTTTCCAGGATGTTAAAA
>DASYTA010000530.1:0-4140 GCA_036002745.1 Cyclobacteriaceae bacterium
ATTGCCGCCTCAGGTAAGTTAGCCGCATTGATTCCCGTATACTCATTTACTAAAATTCAGAAGGCTATCGCCGACAAAGATTTTGAAGGAGAATTTGCCGGCATACCTGTTATCAAATATGAATCTGCATTGCACGGTGAAGTGAAGAAGCCAGGTCTTGGTCCATTGCACACAGAGTTTGATAATAATGGAAATGCCTACACTTCAATGTTTGTATCGTCTGAAATCGTAAAATGGAATGTAAAATCTCTTGAAGTATTGGACAGAGTTCCTACCTACTATTCCATTGGTCACTTAAGTGTACCCGGTGGGCCAACACGTAAACCTCATGGAAAATATGTAATCGCATACAACAAAATCACAAAGGACCGTTACTTACCTACAGGACCTGAGCTAACGCAATCTGCGCAGCTGTATGATATCTCAGGAGATAAGATGCAATTGTTGCTTGACTTCCCAACAACTGGCGAGCCGCATTATGCTGAAGCAATTCCTGCAAGTTTGGTCACCCCTAACTCTGTGAAAATATTTAAGCTTGAAGAAAATAATCACCCTTACGTAGCGAAAGGCGAAAAAGAAACAAAAGTAGTGCGCAAAGGAAATGAAGTGCATGTTTATATGACAGCGATCCGTTCACATTTGACTCCTGACAATATTGAAGGAATTAAACTTGGCGACGTTGTGTATTTCCATGTTACTAATCTTGAACAGGATTGGGATGTGCCGCACGGCTTTGCCATCAAAGGAGCAGCTAATGCAGAGATACTGATTATGCCAGGTGAAACACAAACTTTAAAATGGACACCTGATGAAGTTGGTGTGTCACCTTTCTATTGCACTGATTTTTGTTCCGCACTTCACCAGGAGATGCAAGGCTATGCTCGCGTGTCAGCTGCTGGAAGCAATACTCCATTGAAATTTTCTACTGGTGCTGTTGAAGAAGAAAAAAGCTCACCTAAGTAGCAGGTTTCATAGTTTATAGGTTGAGCGAGGCGTCTCGAAACTCGGGACGCCTTTTACCAAACATTAACATATGAAATCATTAAAACCAATTACCCGAATTTTAGTAGCGATAAGTGCGATTGCACTGATCACTACTTTGTTTGTACCGCTCTGGCAAATCCTCATGTGGGCTCCACAATATCCCGAAGGGCTGGAGATGAAGATTTGGCACAACACATTGACCGGCGAAGTGAGAACAATCAGTGCTTTGAATCACTACATCGGAATGAAAACAATTGAAGTAAGCATGTTCCCTGAATTTGGATACATACGTTATATCATCTGGTTTGTTATTGCCTTTGGAGTTGCAAGTGCAATCGTTAATAAGCGAATCATGCTTATCGCTTTTTTAGTTTTGATTTTATCAATTGGTGTGGGAGCTCTAATAGATTTTTATTTGTGGGGTTATGACTACGGCCACAATTTAAATCCAGAAGCCCCGATTGTAATTCCAGGTATGTCGTATCAACCTCCTTTAATCGGAACGAAGCAGTTGTTGAATTTTACGGCATTCTCTGGCCCAGATATCGGCGGATGGATTTTTATCGGAATCGGTGCTTTGCTTTTTATACTTGTTATTTATGAATGGAAAAAGAATAAGTGATATGCGATACGTTGTTATTTGCTTTTTTATAATCGCGGGTCTATCATTTGTTTCATGTTCCACTGAACCAGAACAAATAAATTATGGAACAGACGTTTGTCATTTTTGTAAGATGACGCTGATGGATAATAAGTTCGGAGCTGAGCTTGTTACTAAAAAAGGAAAGATTTACAAGTTTGACGACATGCGATGCTTTATCAATTACTACAATATCGGAAATGACGCTCCATCGGATTATCAACATGCGCTCGTTATTGATTATTTAAATCCAGGAAAACTTATCAATGCTTATGATGCATTTTATTTGAAGTCTTCGGAAATAAGAAGTCCAATGGATGGCCAAATGGCAGCCTTTGATTCTAAAGCAAGCATGAGTAAATTCAAAAAAGAATGGAAGGCAATTTACTTAGCGTGGGGAGAAGCGGTTACGCAGTACAAATAATGCGGTTAAGGTTTATTTTATTTTTACTTGCCTTCACTTTTTCGTCACATGCTAAGACTTTAGTTGTTGATCAGAAGAAAGCACTAAAGTCACTTCAGTCTGCAATTACATTAGCAAGAGCCGGTGATACAATTCGCGTAATGCCAGGCTTGTATCGCGAAGGAAATTACATCGTAAAGAAATCCATTGTACTTATCGGTGTCGATTATCCTACACTCGACGGAGAAAACAAGTATGAAATCTTCACTGTAGTAGCGAATGATGTTTCTATTATTGGCTTTCGTTTGATTAACACTGGTGTTGCAAGTATCAATGATATTTCTGCCGTTAATGCCATTGAGGCAAGGAGATTGAGAGTTTTAAATAATCAATTGGAGAACACGTTCTTTGGAATCCATTTGGCCAACTGCGCTGGTAGCTTGATTGAAAATAATGTTATTCACTGTGGTGAAAAGTCAGAACAACAAATCGCCAATGGTATTCACGCGTGGAAGTGCGACTCTATTACTATTCGTCATAATGAAGTGAGCGGTCATCGCGATGGTATCTATTTTGAGTTTGTAACGCACTCAAGAGTGGAGAAAAATTTCAGTCACCAGAACATGCGGTATGGCTTGCATTTTATGTTCTCGCATCATGATGAATATCTGTACAATACCTTTCACGACAATGGAGCTGGCGTTGCTGTCATGTACACACAAGATGTAAAAATGATTGGCAACCACTTTGAAGATAATTGGGGTTCGGCTTCTTATGGCTTGTTATTAAAAGACATCCGCGACAGTCATATTGAAGGAAATCAATTCTCCAGAAATACAATTGGAACTTATATGGAGGGATCCAGCCGTTGCTCATTTCAAAAGAATATATTTAATGATAATGGATGGGCAATAAAAATTCAAGCGAATTGTGATGGCAATAGTTTTGAGAAGAACAGTTTCTTATCCAATACTTTTGATATGGCCACCAACGGCTCGTTGGTATTGAACACTGTTGATCACAACTACTGGGATAATTATCAGGGCTACGATCTTGATAGAAATGGAGTAGGAGATGTGCCTTTTCATCCGGTGAGTTTGTATTCTATGGTGGTTGAGAAAATGCCTTCATCGATAATGTTGTGGCGCAGTTTTTTGGTGTATCTTTTGGATCGATCAGAAAAAGTAGTTCCTTCAATGACACCCGAAAGTCTGAAAGACAACCACCCTGCAATGAAAAATTATGATTACCATCTCTGATCTTTATAAACGTTTCGGCCGATTAGAAGTGTTGAAGTCAATTCAAGTGGAATTTGAATTGGGAAAATCATATGCAGTTGTTGGTCCGAATGGTTCTGGCAAAACGACATTGATCAAATGTATTTTGGGAATGGTAGTACCCGATAGAGGACAAATTTTAGTTGATGGAAAATCCATTCTTCAGAGTTCAGACTATCGTAAACTAATCGGCTATATGCCGCAGATAGGTCGCTACCCTGATCAAATGAAAATCGGGCAGATCATTGACATGATTTGTGACCTACGCAAGGATGAAACGCAAGTTGATGAAGACCTGATAAAGGAATTTAAATTGGATCAATTGAAAGACAAGCGAATGCATACGCTTTCTGGTGGCACACGGCAGAAGGTAAGCGCATCTCTTGCATTTCTTTTTAATCCGCCCATATTAATCCTCGATGAACCAACTGCAGGCCTTGACCCAATTGCGGTAGAAATTTTGAAAGAGAAAATTCATTCTGAGAAAAATAAGAACAAATTGTTTTTAATTACCTCTCACATTATGAGCGACCTGGATGAATTGTCGTCTAATCTAGTTTACCTCGAAGATGGGAAAATGCTTTTCAATGATACGATTGATGCCTTGAAGAAAGAAACTGGCGAAATAAAATTAGGGCGCGCAGTGGCAACGATTATGAAACGAAACCTGAAAGGAATAGAAGTGTCATGATCAAGATTGCCAAGTACGTACTTTATGACATTATCAGAAGCAGGTTCATTCTGTTCTACACCGCTTTTTTATTGACGGTCACGTTCAGCATGTATAGCCTTGACAGTGATCCAGGAAAATCAACGCTGAGTTTATTAAACATCAT
>DASYTA010000531.1:0-2047 GCA_036002745.1 Cyclobacteriaceae bacterium
CGTGTACCTCTTTTAAACCGAAAAACGTTTCAGAAATCTTCTTTGCGTCATACAAGCCCCGGTAGATCACCGGCACTGTGTCCAATCCTAAAATCTTTGAATACTCAACAGTTTCATCCCAGGAAAGACACAAGGTTTCGATCCACACCGAGAAGGTCATGAAGTATGACGAAAGGTTGGTATAATGCAAGCTGTGCTTTGCATATAAATTTTCTCCGCACACTCGCATGTCTTCATCTATAAGATAACATACCTGGCTCCAAAGTTGTTTGATGTAAGAGCGATCAACACGTGAAGCAAAGTCTAGCGATCGGGCGTGAATGTAATCGTTATACATCGAGGTATTTTCCCCATCCATCTTTAAAGTAACAACCACTTCCTTTCCTTTGAAGCAATCATCATTGACCAGCTGCCGGTCATCCTTCAGTAAGTGGCTACCTGGTAAGTGGTAGGTCCTCGGGTACTTGACGTATTTTTGAAACAGATCCAACATATTGCCTTGCTTCAAAATCTTCTGAACAGACTCATCAAAGAATAATTCACCCTTGAGGCGTTCCCCGCTTGTGAGAATGATATTACCCCACTTGTCATAGATCAGATCTTCATAAAAGTGTTCAGGAATTGGAAATTTTATTATGCCGCAGGCCTCCCGGATCCGATCACACGATATCGTTGTCTCCTCAGCCTTAATATGACAGGTCTCGCAAAGGCTTGCTCCGTTTTCCAAGTAATATCCTCCATCTGTAAATAGGCGTCGCTCAATAATATGGTGGGCATCGACTGCATGTACTTTGCAGATCACACACTTGTGCTTATCGCGCGCAAAAATCTGATTCCTGAAATCGTCTCTATGTAGGAGTTTAAATTCCATTGCTGATATCACATTATTGAATAAAATGCAATTGCCAATTTTATGGTTGCAAGTCTTGGTTTACACTCTCCTGAAAAAACAAAAAAGAGTCATAACCTGTGTAGACGTCCCATGGATTTTCGGGTATCTCCAGAGGCTTTATGGGCGCTCCTGGAAATTTAGATTGATCGCGACAATACATTTCAAATAATTCTCTTGTCGTTACACCGAAACTTCGAAGACTTAAAATAAAAGAAAGGCATTCCAATGGTGCAGCTGAAACATTTTTCTCTTGTTTTGGAAACAATTCTTCAATTGTTAATTCTGGATAATGCTTCCATGGATACCTTGGTAAATTAGGTGGCGCAATTGTCGCCCCTGGATATCTTAACGAAATCTTTTCTGGGTTTGTGCGGCTGCACCTGTAATACTTTTCAAAACCGTAGCAACTTTTAACTCCAAACTGCGCAAGTGTTCTCACAAACTTTATACATTCTTTTGGGTTCATCCAATTAGTTTTGGATGATTCATTAAGCACTGACTTGATATCTTCCCATACTTTCACTGTTATGAATCGGGTAAAAGCCGTTAAATCAAATGATATCGGGCAGTTATCAATATTTAGAAAAAATGGCTTTTCTAAGATGCAATCAGCTTCTTTTTTTCTAAAAATACTTCCTCGTTCAAAGTACCGAAATATTCGCTCGTCATTAACAGCAAGTGCAGATATGACATTTGTTAATAAGGATGGCTTTTTAATGTCGAAGTTGGAATCGAAGATCGTTGGAACAAGTATAAATCCGAATAATTTATTCTTATTCGGATCTGTTCTCCATGCTCTTCCAGCGCACTGCACTATACTTGAAACACTATGCTTCTCATCTAAAAAAGTAACGCCATCCACCGCCGGCATATCAAATCCTTCCCCTAACAGTTTCGCATTTGTAAGAATAGAATGTTTTGAGTTTTTGAATTTTGAAATAAGCTTTTTTCGTTCGGTTTCTGAATGAGTGTGATCAATATGAAAACAGTCAGCATCAAAGTCCATTAAGGATGAGACAGCGTCCATAACCTGCTTAAATATCTTACTCCTTTTTATCGTAGATGCGAAGACAATAATGTGGTTAAGATTTTTTTGCTCCATTAATTTGATAATCCCAGCAGCAACCGCGATCATCTTGCTCTCCATGCTTTCGA
>DASYTA010000532.1:0-5262 GCA_036002745.1 Cyclobacteriaceae bacterium
AGAAAAGTGCTCATGACCTAATGGATGGAAAGGCTTCTTAATTTTGTATACGCCTACAGAGCTTTCTTTACTTTTTTACTCCTGGAAATTTTCTGTGCTTGGCTAGTTATCCAAAACAACCAATACCAAAGCACGAAATATTTTAATTCTTCCAACCGCATGGTTGCGAGAATGAACCAGACCTCGCAGAGCATTCGCGAATATTTTTCGTTGATTGAAATTAATACTGCGTTAGCACAAGAAAACTCGATGCTCCACAAAAAACTGGAGCAAAATGAGTTGGCTTTGCAATCTCTTCACTTGAACCGGGTTAGCGACTCGGCCATGTTTCATCAGTTTGACTATGTAAGCGCCAAGGTGGTTAATAACACTACGAAGTTTTACAAAAATTTTATCACCATTAACCGCGGAGCTGATGCCGGATTAAAGCCTGGCATGGCAGTAATCGGTTCGGGCGGCGTTGTCGGCAAAGTAAAATCAGTCTCTAATCACTTCGCCGTATTGATTTCCCTCTTGAATCTTGATGAACAAGTTTCATGCATGATCAAACGTACCGGTCATTTTGGAACAGCGCAATGGGATGGTACCGATCCTTCAATCGTTAATCTGAAATATATTCCGCGGCATGTGCAGCCAGCAGTCGGAGACTCTATTGTCACGTCAGGTTATAATGCGGTGTTCCCGAGTGGAATATTCATAGGTAAGATCAAAGCTTTTAAACTTAATAATGAAGCTCCCTTCTATGAAATCAAAGTGGAGCTGGGACTGGATTTCAGTAAACTGGCTTTTGTTGATGTTATTAAAAGTCGATTAAAAAATGAAAGAGACTCAATTGAACGTGCAACTATAGGCGAACCAAAATGACAAGATCAGGAATTTTACAATTCGTTTCCTTTTTCATTTACGTGCTTGCTCAGGCATTGCTATTAAAGAACCTTGTACTATTTAATACCGGTTTTTGTTTTGTGTACGTTGCCTTCATCCTGCTCCTACCCATCGAAACAAGTACGATTATACTAATGAGCTTGGGGTTTGTGATCGGATTCGTGATTGACATATTTTACAACAGCCTAGGATTGCATGCACTCACCATGGTATTTATAGCCTACTTACGAAATTATTGGCTTAACGCTATTACCCCACAAGGTGGTTATGATCTGGGCACTATCCCGAATTTAAAATCGAACGGCTTGCAGTGGTTTTTGGTTTATATGATGCCGTTAGTATTTATTCATCATTTAACTCTGTTTCTGGTCGAATCAGCTGGCTTCACATTGTTTTGGTATTCGATGCTCAAAACGATCATGAGTTTGTTGTTTACGATGACGATTCTTGTTGTGTTGCAATACCTTGTGCCGCAAAACAGTAGAACATGAATGAGGGGAGAAAAGAAATATTTCAGATTGTTTTTGTGCTGGTCGGGATCATCTTCCTGGTAAAATTATTTTTTGTACAGGTTGCCGATAAGCGTTATGCTGAGTTAGCTGACAGTAATTCGATTTTGCGAGAAGTAGAATATCCATTTCGCGGATTGATTAAAGATCGCTACGGCAAACTAATTGTTTACAACACACCAGAATATGATCTTGATGTAGTTGTGAATGACATCAAAGGGCTCGATTCATCAAAATTCTGTCAAGTCTTTAATCTTACTCGCGAAGAACTACGCAAGAAGTTTAAAGAGCTCAAAGCTCATAAGAAAGAATATTCTCCAGTGAAGCCGATGCTTTTTATCGATCGGCTTTCCAATGAAGATTTTGCCAAAGTACAAGATCGCTTAGATGAATTCCCTGGATTCTTTATTCAAGCCAGAACAACGCGATCATACACAACCTCAGGCCTGGCTAACGCACTGGGTTATGTAAGCGAGATAAGTAAAGATGATCTTAAAAAAGACGAAGCCAAGTTTTATAAACAAGGAGATTACATCGGTCAAAGCGGCATTGAAGCTTTTTACGAGAAGCAACTTCGCGGAAAGCGAGGCCTTCGCTTTAAACTTCGCGATGTAAAGGGAATCGAAAAAGGTTCCTATCAGGATGGCAAATACGATACACTTTCCGTGCCGGGTGAAGATTTAATTTCCAGTATCGACCTGGAGTTGCAGCTATACGGCGAAAAACTAATGAATGGAAAGGCTGGAAGTATTGTAGCCATTGAGCCTTCTACAGGAGAAATACTTGCTTTGGTTTCGGGCCCATCCTACGATCCGAATCTGCTTACCGGAAGAAATTATAGTTCCAACTTCAAACTCATCAGTAGCGATTCGATGAAGCCTCTATTCAATCGTCCGCTGATGGCGCAATATCGGCCTGGATCTATTTTTAAAATCGTTCAAGCGCTCACAGCACTACAAGAAAAAGTAATTACTCCTGAAACACGTATCCCTTGTATACGAAAGGGAATGCCAGGAGGAATTATGGACTGTCACGGAAGTCACACCAACGAAGACTTGCGTGGTGGGATTACCAACTCTTGTAACCCCTATTTTTATAATGTGTTGCGCAGAATGCTAAATCAAGGCAAGGCCAATGATCCTTACAGTGACACACGCATCGGTTTAGCAGAATGGGATAAACACATCAACAGTTTTGGATTTGGAACTCAGTTGGGGATTGATTTACCGAATGAAAAAAATGGCTTGGTTCCTACTCCGGCATATTATGATCGTGCCTATAACAATCGCCCATGGAAATTTTCTAATATTTATTCCATTGCGATCGGTGAAGGAGAAAATCTAGTGGTGCCCCTTCAAATGGCAAACTTTGCCGCTACGGTAGCCAATCATGGATATTACTACACACCACACCTGATCAAAGCTGTTGGAAAAGAAGGATTGCCACTTCCACAATTTAGAGAACGCCATTACACAACAATTGACTCGTCTTATTTTAAGGTAGCAATTGATGCTATGCAACAAGTAGTGGAGGAAGGCACCGGGAGAAATGCTTGGCTGCCGGATGTTGTTGTTTGTGGCAAAACAGGTACCGTACAGATGGAACCCATCGCCACTGATCATTCAGTATTCATTGCATTTGCCCCTCGCGACAATCCAAAAATTGCCATTTCGGTTTATGTAGAAAATGCTGGCCAGGGAGCCCTCGCGGGAGCCATGATTGCAAGCCTGATGATTGAGAAATACTTATTTGGTGCAACACGAAGACAATACGTGGAAGACTTTATTCTCACCAAAAAATATCTTGAATTCTGATGAGAAGGGACTACGACATTTCAGGTAAGATTGATTGGACAACCGTAACGATATATCTCGCGCTGGTGACATTTGGTTGGATCAATGTATTCGCATCTGTTTATGACGAAACAGCCCATCAATCTATTTTTGATCTTTCTCTTAACTCAGGTCGCCAGTTAATGTTCATCGTGGCATCCGGAATAATTGCCATAGCCATAACAATTATCGACATGCGTTTCTACGAGACGTTTGCTTACGTTCTGTATTTCGTCTTGCTATTTATTCTTTTTCTTGTGCCTATCATTGGAAAAGAAGTGGGAGGAAACAAAGCGTGGATAGGTATAGGTTCCTTTGGTGTACAACCCTCGGAGTTTGCAAAATTTATTACCGCATTGGCCATAGCAAAATATATTGGCTCCGTTGGTTTCAGAATGGATAACCTCCGCAATCAAGCGGTGCTCTTTATTTTGATTGGTCTGCCGATGGGCTTGATTTTACTTCAGAAGGACACAGGCACAGCCCTGGTGTTTACCATATTCATTTTAGTTTTCTTTCGCGAGGGAATGTCTCCGTTTCTATTAGTGACAGGAATCTGTTCGGCCACAATTTTTATTTTAACACTGTTAATTCCTAATCCGATTTACCTTCACATAGGTATCGGAATAATTCTAATTGGGCTTATCATATTCGGAAAAAAGAAAGTATCACGAATTGTTTTACTTACGATTGGTGCACTTTTAATCAGCGGTGTAATTGAGAGCGTTGATTATGTGGTGAAAGATGTGCTGAAACCGCATCAACAAAACCGGATTAAAGCGCTCATCAATCCAGATGCAGACCCTCTTGGTTTTGGATGGAATGTTACACAATCAAAAATTGCCATTGGTAGTGGAGGGGCTTTCGGAAAGGGCTTTTTGAAAGGCACCCAGACCAAATTTGACTTCGTTCCCGAACAGAGTACTGATTTTATTTTCTGCACCATCGGTGAAGAACATGGGTGGATGGGGAGTCTTATAGTAATCGCTCTATTTGTAACTTTTCTTTTGCGTTTAGTTTTCTTAGCCGAAAGGCAAAAAAATCGTTTTGCACGTGCTTATGGCTACTCTGTTGCTTGCATTTTCTTTTTTCATTTTGCCGTGAACATAGGCATGACCATTGGACTGTTTCCCGTAATCGGTATTCCTCTTCCTTTTTTCAGTTATGGAGGATCCTCACTTTGGGGCTTTACTATTTTACTTTTTATTTTCCTGAAATTAGATGCGCACCGAGGTCAGGTGCTTCAGAGAATATAGGTCAACAATTTCCGTTAATTATTTTCTGCTGCCCCAGAAGAGGGTAAGAAAGACGGTAGGAAAAACTGCTTGATTCTCAGTACTAGGCATAAGTACAATCTTACTAGTGTAGGCATCTAACAGAAAACCTACCTCAAAACCAGTAACTTGATTTTTCGCTGTTCCAAGTTCAAAATTCATGGCAGCTTTTAGGTTGCCTCCTATTTTAAGTGTTGATTCAAAGAGACCTTCGAATAATGAGCCGGTTCCTTGTATTTGTCCGTAAGTAATATCGGGCGTATAAGGAACGTTATAAGTATAATATCCTTGCCCGCCTGTAGGATCAACCTGAACGTAATACGGTGCAACAACTCCTATGCTAGGGCCCACGGCAAATACAGCTTTTACTTCTACTCCTTGTTGAGGCCCTTTCGTAAAAAGAACTAAGTCTCTTCCATACTGAAACCGCAATGCATAGAGGTAGTTGGATTTTCCGTAGATAAAATAATTGCCGCTGGAAGGTGCCTGGGTTCTCACTTCATGAGGATTCTTCACATTCATCACCTCAAGCCCGAAGGTTTCAAATACCTTTTTGTCTATTCTTCGCGCTTTTTTGAAAACAAACCCTCCAATAAAACCGCCGTAGGAATTTTTATTCACACCCATGGTGAATTCAGAATTATAATCGTAGCTATCCTGAGTCTGAGCAGCGAGAACTCCGGGAAGACACAAGCCGAAAACCACTAAGAAATAAATGACTATTTGCTTCACAAACACACTTTATTCTTCCCAAATTTAAAC
>DASYTA010000533.1:0-15835 GCA_036002745.1 Cyclobacteriaceae bacterium
CGGAAGAAAAATCCAAAATGATTGTTAAGGAAGCCGAGCTTCAAGCTGAGAATATTAAAAAAGACCGCATCATCGAAACCAAAGAAAAATTGATGAAGATGAAGCAGGAATTTGAAGAAGAGGCCAATCGTAAAAAGAATCAGATCATTGCCAACGAACAAAAAGTAAAGCAGCGCGAAGCGCAACTGAACAAAGAGTTGGAGCAGGTCAAAAGAAAAGAAACAGATATTGACGAAGAGCGCCAAAGCCTTGCGCAACAACACGAATTGGTAAAGAAGCGTAAAGAGGAACTGGATAAGTTCAACGCTCAGAAAGTTGCTGTATTAGAAGGCATTTCAAAACTAACTGCAGATCAGGCGCGCGACCAATTGGTTGAGTCGATGAAGGAAGAGGCTCAAACAAAGGCAAGCAGCTACATTAAAGATATCATGGAGCAGGCGAAGTTGAGCGCGACCAAAGAAGCGAAGAAAATTATTGTAGAAACTATTCAACGCACAGCGTCGGAACAAGCGGTGGAAAACTGTGTTTCAATTTTCAATATTGAAAGCGATGATATCAAAGGAAAGATCATCGGTCGTGAAGGAAGAAACATTCGCGCATTAGAAGCAGCGACAGGTGTTGAGTTTATTGTTGACGATACTCCTGAGGCTATTATTATTTCAGGCTTTGATCCTGTGAGAAGAGAAGTGGCTCGTTTATCATTGCATCGTTTGGTACAAGATGGTAGAATTCACCCGGCCCGCATTGAAGAGATTGTCGCAAAGACATTCAAAAATATTGATGATGAAATTGTAGAGACGGGCGAGCGTACAGTAATTGATCTCGGCATTCATGGTCTACATCCGGATTTGGTTCGTATGGTCGGAAGGATGAGATTCCGTTCATCGTACGGACAGAATTTATTACAACACTCACGTGAGGTAGCCAACTTGTGTGCCATCATGGCTTCTGAATTAGGGCTTAATGTGAAGCAAGCAAAGCGTGCAGGTCTCCTTCATGACATTGGAAAGGTGTGGCCGGAAGAATTAGAGAAACCTCATGCTATAGTAGGTATGGAGCTTGCTGTCAAATACAAAGAGCATCCTGTGATTTGTAATGCTATTGGTGCTCACCACGATGAAATTGAGATGACTAGCATTATTTCTCCGATCGTTCAGGCTTGTGACGCTATCTCAGGCGCTCGCCCTGGAGCAAGACGCGAAGTGATGGAACAATACATGAAGCGTCTCAAAGAATTGGAACACGTCGGTTTGAGTTTTGAGGGCGTCGAAAAATGTTATGCCATCCAGGCCGGACGCGAATTGCGTGTGATTGTGGATGCCGAAAAAGCTACTGACGAACGCGCTAGTCAATTGAGTTTTGATATTTCTCAAAAGATTGAGCGCGATATGCAGTATCCTGGTCAGATAAAGGTTACTGTAATTCGTGAGATGCGGAGTGTAGCTTACGCGAAGTAAGATTGCAAAACAAATCTTTTCTCACCGTGGACTGTGTCTTCACAGTCCACAACATTTCAAATTTAGTTTACCTATTGTGTTTGATTTCGGCTTGTGAGGACACAAGCCGAGGGCATGTTTTTATCTGTGAAATTTGTGGCAAGAAATCTTCACTTACAAAACGAATCCCATTAGAAGTCCGGCAGCAATTATTGCCCACGATGGAATTTTCGTGAAGGCTATCAAGCAAAATGTTACGACCGTGAACAAAGAGTAGAGAAGTATATTCTCCAACGGCTGATTTTCTATTAACGGCTGAAACAATAAGATTGCGGCAGCAGCTACAAGACCTGAGTTGGCTGCAAGAATTCCTTCTAACGAGGCACGGATAGCACGGAATGATTTCAAGCTATCCCAAACACGAATCATAAAGAATATTAGAAATGTTCCTGGAAGAAACACTCCAGCAGCGGACATAATCGCTCCAAAAATTTCTCCACTTGTTCCAAACTCTCGCATAGACAATGCTCCGATAAAAGAGCTGAATGAAAACACTGGACCTGGCAATGCTTGCACGACGGCATAGCCTGAAAGAAATTCTTCGGGAGTTAGATATTGCTTTGGTGCATACTGCACAAACTCTGTGTAAAGCATAGGAGTGAGCACCTGCCCACCTCCGAAAACAAGGCTTCCATTTCGATAGAAATTTTCAAAGAGACGAATAGGCAAGTATTCGGGTTTTGTTTTTGTCAAGCTTCCCAGTAATGCGGCAAAAACTAAAACACTCACCCATAAAATTAAATTTGACCAAACCACATTGAATTTCTTTTTTGGCTCGCGAGGGTGAGCTTTATAATTGAATGCCGTGATACATCCGGCAACGACTAAGATCACCGGAAACACGAAGGGGGTTTTAACAAAGTAAGAAGCGACGGCCGCTAACACCATCAACACAAAAGCACGAAACCTTGTTACAGTTTTAATTCCAATAGAGTAAGCACCATAAGCAACAAATCCCACAGCCATTGGCTGAATAAATCGCGTGAAAGCCATGGACACTTGCTTTGTCTCAAAGCTAGCCATCAATATTGCAAGCGCAGTCATGATGGCAACAGACGGGAGCATCCAAATGATTAATGTCAGGTAGGCGAGGTTCGGGCCGCGCAGGCGATAAGCAATGGCCGTTAATGTTTGAGTAGATGTTGGTCCTGGTAAAACCTGGCCAAGGGCGTTTACTTCAATTAATTCTTCCTCCGTTATGTATTTTCTTTTTTCAACAAGCAATTTTTGAAAATGGGCAATGTGTGCTTGTGGCCCGCCAAAACACGAAACTGATAAAAGGAATACATCCTTTAAAAAATCGATATAGCGAACGCGCGACTGCAACCTTACTTCTTCAACCCGATTTCCTTCAGCCGCTGATTGAGAAATTCACCAGCAGTGATATCGTCCCAGAGTTTAGGATGTTGCGCATCCACACAACTTGAAAGTGAAGTTAAATTCATTTCGGAGCGTGGGTGCATAAAGAAGGGAATTGAGTAACGAGGTCTGTTCATTAAATGCCGCGGAGGATTAACCACACGATGAATGGTAGATTTTAGTTTTTTGTTTGTCAATCGTTCAAGCATGTCGCCAACGTTAACAACAAGCTGCTCTGGCAATGCAGTTATTGGAATCCACTTGCCGTCGCGTCTCAATACTTGCAGGCCGTCGGCACTGGCACCCATCAGTAATGTAATTAAATTGATGTCACCATGTTCAGCCGCGCGCACTGCATCAGCAGGTACAGAATCCGGATCTTCAATTGGGAAGTAATGGATAGGGCGTAAAATGCTGTTGCCGTGTTTTACTTTGTCGTCAAAATAATTTTCAGGCAAGTTCAGATACAACGCAATTGCGCGAAGCATCTGCACGCCTGTTCGCTCCAATTGTTTATAAACTTCAAGAGCGATTGTTTTAAATTCTGGCTGTTCTTCCGGCCATACATTGTCAGGATATTCTTTCTTAATTGGATCATCTCCAACTACTGTTTGGCCGACATGATAAAATTCTTTTAGGTCGCCTGTATTTCTTCCCTTGGCATGTTCTTTTCCTTTGCCAATGTAGCCCCGCTGTCCGGCAAGGCCGGGAATTTCGTATTTCTGTTTTACTGGATCTTGAAGAGAGAAAAATTTCTTTATGGCGTCGTATAACTTTGTACTCAATTCATCTGAAAGATAATGATTACGAATAGCCACGAAGCCAATGTTGTTATAGGCTTCACCTAATGCAGCTACAAATTTTTTCTTTTTCTCTGCATCATTTCCAGTAAAGTCGGCCAGGTCTAACGAGGGGACTTCATCATATAGAATATCTGCCATACCGTTTAAATATTTGAGTCATGCAAGCTAATTATTTTTAAGTAAATTTACTTCACCTTGCCTTTACCAATAGACTACTCTTCGGTTAAGAAGTAATAACAAAAATATTTTTTTATGAAACCAATAAGCAGAAGGAAATTTGTAGAAGATTCAATTAAAGTGACAGCAGCAGCTTCGTTGCTTACTCCATTTTCTTTAAGTGCCTCGCCTAATGAAGTGCCGGCCCCGTATTTGTTTACGCAAGTTGCATTGCCTTATGCCTTCAATGCACTGGAGCCAAACATTGACGCCATGACAATGGAAATCCATTATACCAAACATCATGCGGCTTATATTAAAAATGTAAACGAAGAAATTGCCGCCGGGAAATTTTTTTACGAAAGTGAAAAGGATTTTTTCACCAATGCGTCCAAGCTTTCCGCGAAAGCAAAAAACAATAGCGGTGGAGCATGGAACCACAATTTCTTTTGGCAAATTATGAAGCCTAATGGAGGAGGCACGCCATCAGGAAAAATTTCTGATGCCATCAATGGCGCTTTTGGTTCTTTCGATAAGTTCAAGGAGGAATTTACTAAAGCTGCGATGGGCCGTTTCGGTTCTGGTTGGGCGTGGCTTGTAAGCCATGAAGGGAAACTAAAAATTGGAAGCACGGCCAACCAGGATAATCCGATGATGGATTCATCCGAATTTAAAGGTACTCCCGTGTTGGGGATTGATGTTTGGGAGCACGCTTACTATCTCAAATATCAGAATAAGCGTAATGAGTATGTTGCCAACTGGTGGAATACAGTGAACTGGGATGAAGCAGCTAAAAGACTTTCATAATATCTTTCGTCACATAAAATTAAAAGTAAGGCCAGGTGTTTCATCTGGCTTTTCTATTTTTGTAGGAATGAAAACATTTAAAGTTGTCGCCTTTCTCGTTACGATCATTTTGTCGCAGCATGCGCTGGCACAGAAGATTACTATTTACAAAACTTTTGGTAGTGTGATCTATATGCAAAACGATTCGATAGAGCTGAGCACCAAACAGGTTTCAATGGCCTTGTTCCCCTACCAGGACGCATATGCTGTATTCAAAGGAGCGAGAGCCCGGGCAACAATCGCCAGCGCCTTTGGATTTACAGGTGCGGCAATGATTGCTATCCCCGTAGTCACTGTCGCATTCGGAGAAAAAGGTGACATTGGATATGCAATCGCTGGAACGGTATTCCTAGGGTGCTCTTATTTTTTCAATCGCTCATTCAAAAGACGGGCCGTCTGGGCGATCGATACCTACAACCAACAAATTGTTCAAAAGACATCTCGTATCAAACCTGAATTTTATTTTTACGGAACGGGCGCGAAACTCGTAATTAAGTTTTAGAAATGTTCACTGGAATAATCGAAACTATAGGCGAAGTAATTGCCATCAAGCAAGAAGGCACGAACACGCATTTTAAAATTGCGAGTAGCTTCAGTAATGAATTAAAAGTTGATCAGAGTGTTTCACATAATGGCGTGTGCCTTACGGTGGTGTGGGTGGGCGATGGATTCCATTGGGTGATAGCTGTACAAGAGACATTGATGAAATCAAATCTTGGCAAACTTCAGGAAGGAGATAAAGTAAATTTAGAAAGATGTATGATTGCCAATGGCCGATTTGATGGGCATATTGTGCAAGGGCATGTCGATCAAATTGGAATTTGCCTATCCGTGAAAGATGAAAATGGAAGCTGGCTTTTTGACTTTGAATACGATGCATCACTCGGAAATATAACAGTCGAAAAAGGATCGATTTCGGTAAATGGAGTTAGTCTTACGTGTTTTAATAGTTCATCGGATAAATTTAGTGTTGCTATAATTCCTTACACTTACGAGCAGACAAACTTCCATTTGATTAAAGAAGGCGATACGGTGAATCTGGAGTTCGATATCATCGGCAAGTATGTGAAGCGATTACTAGGAAAGAATTGATGAAGTATCGCGCAGGAAATTCTGATGACGTTGCCGGTTTGCAAAAACTTGCTTTGATTTCATACGGTCAGTTTCAAAATACGCTGACGGAAGAAAATTGGAATAGGTTAAGGGCTCACATAATAAACGAGAGCCTGTTTCCCAATCTTCTAAAAACTTCGAAGGGGTTTGTTTGTGAACATGAGCATGAAATAATAGGAATGGCATTCCTCGTTCCGAAAGGAAACCCAACAGAAATTTTTGAAGAAGATTGGAGCTACATCCGGATGGTTGGGGTTCATCCTAGGTTTGGAGGAAAGGGGATCGGAAAAACACTAACGCAAATGTGTATTGACTTTGCAAGAAGTTCAGGTGAGAAAATAATTGCTTTGCATACATCTGAGTTTATGAATGCAGCAAGACATATTTACGAAAATCTTGGATTCAAACAGATTAAAGAGCTAGAACCTCGATACGAAAAACGTTATTGGATTTATAAACTTGAGTTGTAAAGATGAGTCATGATGAGATCAACTTTGCGTGAGATGACTTATCGACCAAACGGATTCAACGCACCCAACGCTCTTTTGCCTCCACCCATTTTATTCATTGTCTTCATCATCTTGCGCATATCTTCAAATTGCTTGAGCAGTTGATTTACTTGCTGAATGCTTGTGCCGCTTCCTTTTGCTAACCGATTCTTACGACTGCTATTTAGGATATCAGGATTTGCTCTTTCTTTCAATGTCATTGATTTAATGATCGCTTCAACAGGCTTGAAAGCATTCTCATCAAAGTCGACTCCTTTCATGGCTTTACCCATGCCAGGGATCATCGATAACATATCTTTCATGTTGCCCATTTTTTTTACTTGCTCGAGTTGCGAAAGAAAATCATTGAAGTCGAATTGATTTCTGCGCATCTTGGCATTGAGCCTGCGCGCTTCTTCTTCATCAAAAGTTTGCTGAGCTTTTTCTACCAAGCTCACCACATCACCCATACCGAGAATTCGGCCAGCCATACGATCAGGATAGAAACGATCGATAGCTTCCATCTTTTCTCCGGAACTTATGAACTTGATTGGCTTTTCAACTACTCTACGAATTGACAAAGCGGCACCACCTCGAGTATCACCATCAAGCTTGGTGAGAACAACTCCATCAAAATTTAATCTATCATTGAAAGCTTTTGCAGTATTAACTGCATCCTGGCCGGTCATTGAATCCACTACAAACAAAGTTTCCGATGGTTTCAGCGCTTCTTTAAGCTTTGCTATTTCATTCATCATCTCCTCATCCACTGCAAGACGACCTGCAGTATCCACGATCACGACACGATGATTATTATTTTTAGCGTGCTCGATGGCAGCTTTTGCAATTTTTACTGCGTCTTTATTTTCGGGTTCCGCATAAACCTCAACACCAACTTGTGTTCCTAAGACTTTTAATTGATCAATCGCGGCAGGGCGATAAATATCGCAAGCGGTAAGCAACACGCTGCGGCCTTGACGTTTCAAATAATTAGCAAGCTTGCCGCTGAAAGTAGTTTTACCCGAACCTTGCAAGCCTGCAATCAAAATCACCGCCGGGTTGCCTTCGATTTTAATATCTTCGCCCTGGCCGCCCATGAGCAAGGTCAGCTCATCATTGGTGACTTTCGTAAGCAACTGTCCTGGACTTATCGCGGTGAGCACATCCATGCCCATCGCCTTAGCTTTGATCTCGTCTGTTACGTCTTTAGCGACTTTATAATTAACATCCGCATCGATCAACGCTTTGCGAATTTCTTTGATGGTAGTGGCAACATTGATTTCGGTGATCCTTCCCTGGCCTTTCAGCGTTTGAAAGGCTTTTTCCAACTTGAGACTTAAACTATCGAACATCGATCAGGATTTTTAAGATTTACAGGATTATTTCCAATAAGGGCGACAAAGTTAATAGTATTTTTTATTAACTGATTTTCAATTTCGCATATAATAAAGGTGATTGAGTTCGTTATCTTTTGACATCAACTCACTAACAATGAAATCCAATTTCATCTTTTTAGCCTTGGCTTTTGGGATTGGTTCTTGCCTAAATGATGACATTTCATCTAAGTCATCAAATAATAAAATAGATACCGTTGCATTGATTCTTGGTAAATGGACAGTTGAGAAAGATTCTTTTTTTATCGGATCAGCTGGAGTAAATAAGATGAAAACTGATTCTGATTATTATGATTTTGAACAGGATGGTCTGTTGCTGATTAAAGAAGGAACGAAGATCGACACGGCCACCTATGAACTAAAAGCCGAAAATGATATTTACATTTCTTTTAATTCTAAAGGAAAAATAACTGTCTATACACCGAATGAAAATTACATTCTTGTTCAAGGAGAAACAATAATCAATCGCATTTCCGGAAATTATCTAATCAATAATTTTTCTGACAGCTCAATTAAAATATCGATAACTAGCATTCTTAGTCCACCCAGCATAGCAGAGGAGGGGGATGTTAAATTTAAACTAAGAGCGGCGATTACCTTGAAAAGGTAATTGTCGAGTACTAATTATTATTTGGGTTAAGCTTTTTCAGCGCACAACTCTACCAAAACACCATTCGTGCTTTTAGGGTGCATAAAAGCAATCTGCTTGTTATCAGCACCAGCCTTGGGTTGATCATTCAACAATGAAAAACCTTTTTCTGAATATGATTGAATGCTCTTTTGGATGTCGCTAACCTCAAATGCTAGATGGTGAATTCCCTCCCCACGTTTCTCAATGAACTTGGCAATCGGCGAATTGGAATTTGTAGCTTCCAGCAACTCAATTTTCACGCCACCCAATTCGAAAAAAGAAGTGCGCACACCTTCGCTCGCCACCTCTTCGATTTTATAATGGGCTTTACCTAGCAACCTGGCAAAAAGCTGATTGGATTCGTCTAGGTTCTTTACGGCAATGCCGATGTGCTCTAATTTTTCCATATCGCCCTATTCAATTGGTTTTCTTAATTTTGACGAAAATTTCGGGAAACTTTTCTGCTTTCCGAAAGTTTAAGACAAGCTGATGCCCAAAATTACCTTAGAAACGACCAGCGATGTGCATGTAGAGGCTGCGCGCGTGCAACAACAGATCAAGGATTATCTTGGTTTGCGCACTAGCGACTTGATGTTTGAGTTCAGCATTATTGATGGAAAGTCCAAATTGGATTTGATTACAATCAACCCACGCCATAATCAGTCCTTTTTGTTTCATTCAGAAACAGGTTCCGACAAAGTGGATGCGCTCAAGAAGATGTGGGCTTATGTGCAGAATTATAAAGAGAAAGAAAACTCCTACACGATCCAATGGACTACCAAGAGCGATAGTGAATTGCATACCTCGTATTTTAGAGCAGGGAATATTTTGGAAGCGCTGGAGAAATTATATTATGCCCGCGACAGGAACACAATTACTGTTTTTAGTGTTGTATTGAATCCGATCTCTTAAAAGAAAAGAATTATGATTAGTGTAACAGAAAAGGCCAAAGAAAGAATTGCAAGCTTGCGTACTGAAGAAGGACGAGGCGTGGATCACAATATTCGAGTATCAGTGAAAGGCGGAGGCTGCTCCGGTTTGATGTATGACCTCGGCTTTGATGATAAAATAAATCCTGCTGATCAGGTTTTTGAAGACAAGGGAGTAAAGATTTTGGTCGATAAGAAAAGCCTCTTGTATCTATTAGGTACAACGCTAGATTTCTCCGATGGCCTTAATGGAAAGGGATTTCAGTTCATTAATCCCAATGCTTCACGCACTTGCGGATGCGGAGAAAGCTTCTCTGTTTAATTATTCAATTGTAGCAATACACTTAAGCTCTATTGCAATTGGAGTTGGAAGCGCATTCACTTCCACAGTAGTTCTGCAAGGCTGAGTTGCTTTGTCCGGAAAATACTCAGCGTAGATTTTGTTAAAGACAGGAAAATCTTTTTTCATATTGGTGAGATAAACAGTGACGTCCACCAGGTTTTCCCACGTTGATCCTGATGCCTCCAAAATATATTTTACATTTTGAAAAACGGAGTGACATTGTTCTTCAATGTTATAGCTGACGATATTTCTGTTTTCATCTAGCGTTACACCAGGAATTTCTTTTGAGCCTTTTTTGCGCGGACCGACTCCAGATAGAAATAATAAGTTACCAACCTTGCGTGCGTGTGGATATGGTCCAACAGGATCGGGCGCTTTATCTGAAGATATAAAATCGCTCATATTATTCAATTCCAAAAACCAGACTACCCCAAAAACTTTGCCAGTCGGCTCCAGGTTTTTCTGACGGAATCATGATCACCGTACTCACCATCCATGGACCTTTGCTGCTGATTGGGAATTTTAAAGTGCCATCATTCTCTGTGTAATTATTTTGTTGGAAAGTGGTGTTGCCAATTTTGTTCCACACTTTTACCATTTGGTGAGCACTAGGCTTGCCGTTGAATAAAACAAGACATTGCAAGTAATCTCCGGATTTTAAAAGACAAGGATTTTGTTTTGGAATAATTTCAATCTTCGCTCCTGTTTTTTTCTTAAAGGTGTCGTCAGTTTTATTTCCAGCTTGAATAAACAACTTAGTATAGCGCGAATAGAACTCTTTTGCAGGCTTGTCTAGTGTGTTTGTTTTTGTTCGGATATCAAGAACATTCTCAAGGCCGTCTTCTTTTAAATAATCATTAAATTTTTCGGCATCAAGTTCAATAAAGGCTTCATTGCTTTGCATGGACAGCAAGTAAGTACCCTCTTCAACAAACTTATATTTTAGTTTTTCTTTCGTGTCAGGTTTTACTTGCAATCGAAGATCTGTTGTCTTGGCCGAGTGTGATAACTCCAATTTTTCAATTTTATTTTTCTTTAAGTCCCATGGCTCGCCCTCAAAATTTTCTCCGACCAGAAAGGATACATTCATTTCTTCATTCAAAGCATATTTGAATTTTTTCGGTTGCAACCAAAATTCATGCGACTCAGCAAGAAGCGTTGCAACCAAAATCAATACCACAGTGATAAATCTCTTAGACATGTTAATTTTTTTAATTCATCAAGCTTTCAATTTCATCCGCTTCGATTGGAATGTTTTTCATGAGGTCAACATTTTCATTTTCGCCAATCCAAACATTATTCTCTAATCGAATACCAAAACCTTCTTCTTTGATATAAATACCAGGCTCTATTGTCCACACACTTCCCACCTGAATGTTGTCGTGCATATTGCCTACATCATGTACATCCAAGCCGAGCATGTGCGAAGTGCCGTGATAGAAATATTTTCTCAATGCCGGATTATCCGGGTCTTGATTTTTAATGTCAGTGTCAGAGATTAATTTTAGTTTCAGCAATTCACCTTGCATTATTTTTTCAATTTCTTTCTGATAATCGAAATAAATAATATTTGGTCTTAGCAACTTCATAGCTTCTCGATGTACACGAAGAACTGAATGGTAAACTTCTTTTTGTCTCGGTGTGAATTTTCCACTCACTGGAATAGTCCGGGTTAAATCAGAATTATAGTTAGCATACTCAGCAGCTACATCCAACAAAATCAATTCACCCTCCTTACACACTTGATTGTTTTCAATATAGTGCAAGACGATATTATTTTTTCCCGAGGCAATGATTGGTGTGTATGCAAACCCTTTCGAACCGTTGCGAATAAACTCGTGAATATATTCAGCTTCAATCTCGTACTCGTTCACTCCAGGTTTTGTAAATTTCAACACTCTTCGAAAACCTTTTTCAGTGATGTCGCAAGCGTGCTGAATCAAAGCAATCTCTTGCTTTTGTTTAATTCTCCTCAACTTCGCCATGATAGGCGCAACTCGTTGATAGGTGTGCAAAGGATATCTTTCTTTGCACCAATCAATGAATCGGGCGTCGCGGGTTTGAACAACTACTTCCGAACGATAATGCTCATTGGTATTCAGGTAAACTGTTTCTGATCCGCTCATCACCATCAAGTGGTGAAACATAGCGTCAAAATCTTGTAGCCACATCACTGTTTCAATTCCTGAGATCGCTTTGGCTTCTTCTTTGGTAAGTTTATGACCGTACCATTTTTCGAGATGTTCGTTAGGTTGACGCAAAAAAAGAATTTCACGCTTTTTCTCTTCGCGAAAGCCCGGACAAATCAATAAGATACTTTCCTCTTGCTCAACGCCAGTCAGATAAAATAAATCATTATTTTGACGGAATGGCATGGTGCCATCGGCGTTTGTTGGCATGGTGTCGTTCGAGTTGAAAACGGCAAGAGAGCCAGGTTTCATTTCGCTCACTAATCTCTTTCGGTTGTTGATGAAAAGTTCTTTGCCGATGGGTTCGTATCGCATAAAAGTTATAATTTCAGGGATCGCAATTTAATTAAAACTCCATGAAGCACTCAGGAAAATTGAAACTTGATTCTGGATCCTTGATTCTGGATTTTGGTAGACGAGTATCCAGCATCCAACATCCAGTATCTATTTATCTCTTGTTGTTGCTCTTCATTACGTTTTCAATTCAAGCTCAACCAAAGTATCAGCCTACTCCTGAAAATTTGAAGAACCGTGAATGGTTTCAAGATGCAAAGTTTGGACTGTTTATTCATTGGGGTGTTTACAGTGTATTGGGTGATGGCGAGTGGGTGATGAATGTGCAGCAAATTCCAATCAAGACTTACGAAAAGCTTCCGTCATTTTTTAATCCAACACAGTTTGATCCTGTTGCTTGGGTGCAAATGGCGAAAGATGCCGGTATGAAATACATCACGATTACTAGCAAGCACCACGACGGATTTGCCATGTTCGATTCGAAAGTTTCAGATTATAATATTGTCAAGAAAACTCCTTATGGAAAAGATGTTTTGAAAATGTTAGCCGATGAATGTAAGAAGCAAGGAATCAAATTATTTTTCTATCACTCGCAATTGGATTGGCATCATCCGGATTATTTTCCTCGAGGCCAAACGGGAGGTTCATGGACTGGCCGAGAAGAGAAAGGAGATATGAATAAATATCTTGATTACATGGATGCGCAGCTAAGCGAACTCCTTACCAACTATGGAGAAGTTGGAGGGATTTGGTTTGATGGGATGTGGGACAAAAAGGATGCTGACTGGAGATTGAATAAAACTTACAATTTAATACACCAATTGCAGCCAGGCACTTTGTTAGGTAGCAATCACCATCGTACGCCTTACGAGGGAGAGGACTTTCAGATGTTTGAAAAAGATTTGCCAGGCCACAACACCACGGGTTTTGCACCAGAACAAAAAATTGGCGATTTGCCTAAAGAGACGTGTGAAACGATTAACAACAGCTGGGGATTTAATTTGCGAGATGCCAGCAACAAAAGCAGAAAGGAGCTAATTCAATATTTAGTGAAGGCAGCAGGCTATGGCGCGAATTTTTTGTTGAACGTTGGGCCCATGCCCAATGGAAAAATACAACCTGAACATGTTGAACTTTTAAAACAAGTAGGCGAGTGGACAAAACAATATGGCGAAACAATTTATGGAACACGTGGCGGCCCTCTAAGCGCACGCGAGTGGGGTGTGATGACACAAAAAGATAATAAGATTTACGTTCACGTTCTCAACTGGCAAGACGAAACACTTACGCTTCCGAAACTCGGAAAGAAGGTTGTGAGCGCTAAACTTTTTATTGATAAATCATCCGTGAAATTTCTTGAAAATGATTTCGGATTGAGCCTTCAAATTCCAAAATCAAAAATGGATGAAGTGGATACTGTGATCGAATTAGAGGTCAAATAAGAATTTTTTAACAACTTCAAAATTCAAATCTGCTTTTCATACGGCCAGAAGATTGTTTCCGTATGATCAAAATTCTGATAAAGTTTTAATCTTGGCGATTAAAATTCAAATAAGGAATTTATGATTACCGCAGTGAAAACAAATTTTCAAGTCGAAGAGTCATTGGCTGCTTTGAAAAGATCAGGGAATCTTTTTGCTGAATTATTCAGAGACAAAAACATCATCATTGAGATTTACAAGCCTGAGCGAGTAGACCTTCAGGCCCCACATGACCGAGATGAATTGTACATGATCATTTCAGGAAGTGGCAACTTTCGAATGAAGGATGAAGTAACTCAATTCAAAACCGGCGATCTATTGATTGTTCCTCAAGGTGCTGTACACCGATTCGAGAATTTCACAGAAGATTTTGCGGCGTGGGTGATCTTTTACGGACCCAAGAAAATTGAAACTGAAGAATGACTTATTTGGAGCTTAGCTCAATCCGTGCAGAAAATCTTTTTCTTCAAAGATTTCTGATTCGATTGTAAAGTCATCGGCATCCAAAAATGCGGGGAAGCGATCGCGGTAAGCTTGCAATGCATGCGCATTTAGCTCTAATGTTTTGATGGCTTCAACTCCTTCTACAGAAAAAATAGTATCTCCTTTTGGTCCAATGATAGCGCTGTGGCCATTGTAATCAATTCCATTGCCGTCAGTGCCAACACGATTTACGCCCACACAATAACTTAAATTTTCAATTGCTCTTGCACGCAACAAAGTTTCCCATGCTGTGGATCGTATTTGAGGCCAGTTAGCAACGTATATCAATAAATCGTAAGAAGATTTTTTAAGGGATGGATTCCAGCGATTACGACTCCAAACAGGGAAACGCAAATCATAACAAATCAAAGGGCAGATTCTCCAGCCTTTCCAGTGACCAATTAATAAGCTTTCTCCTTGAGAATACACGGTTTGTTCTTCAGCCATACGGAAAAGATGCCGCTTATCGTAGGTTTTAAATGTGCCGCCCGGCTCCATCCACAAAAGCCTATTGTAAAAACGTTCATGTACATTGGCCACGAAGCTGCCTAAAATCAATGCTCCGGTCTGGTCAGCCATCTGCTTCATCCATTTGAAGGTGCGCAGGTTCATCATTTCAGCCAGCTTGTTGGCTTTCATGGTAAACCCGGTTGTGAACATTTCCGGCAATACAATTACATCGGTCGACTGGCCGATTTGCCAGATTTTTTCTTCAAACATGGCCAAATTGGCTCCAATATCCTCCCAATGGAGGTCTGATTGAATAAGAGTGACTTTTAAATCCTGCATCGCCATGCAAAGAAACGAATACGCGGCGACAATACAGAACCCCGAGCCTAGAAAAAATTGTGTTAAATATTTCGCAGAATTTTCCCTGCTTTCAGAAGGGTTTCTTCGCCTTTGGCGAAGCAAAATCGCAGTAATTTGTGGTCTGTTTTCTCTTTGTAAAAGGCTGAGACTGGAATGGGAGCGAGCTTCATTTCTTTCGTCATCCATTCTGCGGTTTCGGCATCAGACTTTTTCCCTTCATAGGAGACAAGCTGAAAATAACTTCCAAAACAGGAGAGAGGTTTAAGGGACGAACCCTTTATTTCATTTAAGAAGAAATCTCTTTTTTGTTGATAGAATTTTCCCAGGCGAAGATAGTTTTCGGGATCGGCTAAATATTCAGCCAACGCCAATTGCACAGGAGTGTTTACACTGAATGTTATAAATTGATGTGCTTTACGTATTTCACGGGTAATATTTTCTGGAGCGACTGAATAGCCGACTTTCCAACCGGTTGCATGAAATGTTTTCCCGAAAGAAAAAACCGCGATGCTTCGATCTCGTAAACCAGGATATTTCAAAACACTTTCGTGCGATTTATTTTCGAATATAATCCGTTCATAGACTTCGTCACTCAGCACGATCAAATCATGTTCAACCGCTAATTTTTCCAACGTTCTTAAATCCGCATCACTCAAAACAGATCCGGTGGGATTGTGTGGAGTGTTCACCATGATCATTCTTGTGCGAGAAGTAATTTTCTTTTTTACTTCACTCCAGTTGATCGAGAAATTTGGCGGTGACAAATTAAGATGAACAGGAATGCCTCCATTCAAACGAATGGCAGGATCATACGAATCGTAAGACGGATCGAACAAGATCACTTCATCGCCAGCACTTATTAATGCAGCAATGGATGCAAAGATCGCCTCAGTTCCTCCAGCTGTTATGGTTACTTCTATCTCAAAATCAGTTGGTCGCTGATAAGTTGTTTGAACAACATCAGCAATAGTTTTACGAAGAGCAGGAGCACCAGGCATTGGCGCATATTGATTATGACCC
>DASYTA010000534.1:0-2572 GCA_036002745.1 Cyclobacteriaceae bacterium
TTCTTAAAGATCAAGACTCCTAATCTTTAAGAATGTGTTTTTGAACCTTCAATTTTCTGTTCTTCCTCTTGTTCCTCCAATAACATTCACCAAGACTGCAATAATTGCCAAAACCAAAAGAGCATGAATCAATCCACTGGCTCCATAGCCTAAAAAACCAATGAGCCATGCAATTACAAGTACTACCGCGATTAGATATAAGATATTTCCCATAAGAGTTATGTTTTAGTTTAATGTTAGGTCATGAAAAAAGTATGCCTCTCAGTTAGTAGGTGTCTTGATTCGATAAAGGTTATGATATTATTGAGCGTGAGTAATTATATCCACAAAGTGTTCAGAAAAAAAATGAAGAAGAACAGAGCGTGTGACGATTAATAAAAGCTTGCAAATTATTTCCTCAATCCAAAAACTATGTAACACACCTGCCTATCGAGACAATTATATTTACAATGGTTTTTAGGTAAAGCCGATTTTTTCGAGAAGGACTGAACCAGACGGGTTTAGTCCTTTTTTATTTATAACATTTTTAAATTTCGTACATCGCCAATATTTTTTTCAATACTGGTGAACTAACCACATCAAGAAAGGTTTTAGCGATTAGAATATTGCCTCCTTATACATAGGTAAGGAGACAACAAAGGTGGATCCTTCGTCTGTAATACTCCGGGCTGAAATAAAGCCATGATGGATATCCGTAATTTTTCTACAGAGCGTAAGTCCAATTCCGGTTCCCTCGTACTGGTTGCCGTGTAGTTTTCTTAACATACCGAATATTTCTTCGGAGTACTTTTGTTCGAAGCCGATGCCGTTATCTTCGATGAAGATGAGGCAATCATTATTAATGGTGCCGTTATCTTTGCTAGTATCTTTTTCTGAATGAATCCTAATTACTGATTTGAAATCCTTCTTTCTGTATTTTATTGCATTGTTTATCAGATTTTGAAACAGCTGGCGAATCAACCCAGGGTTGGCGAACAAAGGCGGAATAACTTCGGTAAGCAGATTAATATCTTTCTCTTTCATCTCCTCTTTCATGTCAGTGCGGATTTCTTCCAGCAAGGAATTCACGTTACATTTTTCAAAAACAGTTTTTTCGGAAGACACTTTCGTAAGAGCAAGAATACTGTCAACCAATTTCTGCATGCGTTCTGCGGCCTTATCAATTCGTGAAACTATTTTACTGTCGTCCTGAAGAACATCCCGATACTTTTTATTTAAACTACTACTGAACATCCTTATTTTTCGCAACGGCTCCTGCAAGTCGTGTGATGCCATATACGCGAAGCGACCCAAGTCATTGTTGGCTATTTCGAGATGAGCAAGGTTTTCGATAAGCCGTAAGTTCGTTTGCTGAACCTGATCATCTGCAGCCTTGCGCTCGCTAATTTCAATTTGCAAAGCTCTGTTCACAGCAATTAAATTTTGTTCTTGTTCAAGCAATTGGCGGTTCTTTACATACAAGTCCACCAACAAACCTACTTTTGCACCCAGCACTTCCGGGTTGATCGGCTTAAGGATGAAATCGATCCCTCCCACCTGGTATCCCTTGAACATATTTTCATCGCCGTAATTGTTAGCGGTGATAAAAATGATCGGGATGTGTTTTAATTTTTCACGCTCGTAAATAAGTGTTGCCGTTTCAAAACCGTTTAAGTTAGGCATGTTCACATCCATTAAAATCAAGGCGAAGTCAAACTCCGTTAAAAGAATCTTCAATGCTTCCCGCCCGGAGCTCGCTTTTGCAAACTTGTAGCCGCGCGGTTTAAGAATGACTTCCAGCGAAAGTAAATTATCTTCACGATCGTCCACCAATAATATTTTTGGTTCAACAGTTAACATGGATAGTTATTGTTTGCAAAACCATAAGCGCATTAATGAAAGTAGCTGATCTGTTTTCACGGGCTTTGTTATATAATCGGAAGCGCCAGCCTCAATGCATTTTTCGCGATCGCGCTTCATTGCTTTGGCTGTAACGGCAATAATGGGAAGCAAATTGTTCTTGTGCTCTCGCCGGATTTTTCGAATGGCTTCGTAGCCATCCATTTCAGGCATCATGATGTCCATGAGCACCAGTTCAATTTTAGGATCCTCTGAAAGAATGTTGATGGCCTCTTTGCCGCTTTCTGCCGTTGCTATTTTCATATTGAATCGCTCAAATACAGTAGTCATCGCAAAAAGGTTACGAACATCGTCATCAACAACTAATATGTTCTTGCCCGTGAGCACATCGTTTTTGTTTCGGATATTTTCAACAATTTTTTGTTTAGCAGGCGTAAGGTCCATGTGATTGAAGTGTAATTGCGATACCGTTTCAGCTAAAAGGATTTCGAGTGAATTCACTCCTTTTGTCACGTGCGAGTTGGAGTTAAAATTCACATTGTTCACTTCCACGCTGCTAAAGTCTCTCATGGAATAAACAATCACAGGAGTAAATATTTTCTTGGCCTTGGTGACCTCATGCACAATCTCGTCGCCTGGCATATCCGGAAGCATGTAATCAAGAATAATACAGTCATAATTTTTTTTCGATATCAGTTCAATAGCTTGCTTGCCTGTCGTCACAATCTCAATA
>DASYTA010000535.1:0-9912 GCA_036002745.1 Cyclobacteriaceae bacterium
TGGAACTTTTACCTCCTTCAAATGATCCGCGCGATCGATCGTTAACTTTCCTGGGGCATGCAGAGGAAAACCGAAGAAGATCAATCCTTTCACAAAATCGAAATGCGTTTTCGATAAAAGTTGAGATGACATTCTTCCTCCGAAAGATTTTCCGGAAACAAAAAGTGAAGTGGTAGGAAATAATTCTCTCGTTTTGTTAACCGCTGCCTCAATAGTTTTGTGTGCCACAGCCGGAAAGTCAGGCCGTTTCTTTTTTTGTTCAGTGAAGGGAAAATTAAATCTTAATGTTCCAATATCAAGTTGCGCCAATTCATTTGCCAGTGAAGTCATGAACGGGTGATTCATTCCAGCGCCGGCACCGTGAGCAAGCGTAACAATTGCCTTAAGCGAATCGGAAGCAATTAATTCCGCTGAAACGTTACCAATGCTTTCAGAAACTTCAAGTTGCAGCGATTTGATTTTCATTGGAGAAAGTTAACAGAAATATATTGAGTGATCTTATTTAGAATTAATTTCTGTTTCCCACTTAAATAAAAAACCCTGACCAAATTGATCAGGGTTAAAATTCTTTTGCGTCTTTTATTACCAGGTTCCGCTTCCGCTCTGAACACCATCCCAATCAAATGATTGCCATGAACCGTGTCCGTCTGCATTCCAGCTGTATTTGTAAACAACGACTGGAATAGAGCCGGTAGTACCATCACTTTCGTAATAATCTACTGAACCCACTTTTGTAGTCGTATTCATGTTTAAGATAAAATAAGAGTCAGCAAAGGTCCACCTAAAGGTGAATTGGTCTTTTACTTTGCTCCAATTGAATTGAAAGTACACTGCCTTTGGGTCATCTCCAGTAAAGTCAAGAACTTCTAAGTGGCCGGAGCTTCCGTCTTTCGCTTCTTCAGCATTAAGATATTTAAGCCAGTCCTTTGCACCTGTAGCTTTGTAGAAATATTCCCATCGATAAGAAGTTCCTTCATCAGTAATTTGAAATGCAACTGAACCATATTGGGGATCGCTCCATATATAAGTTTCCGTTGTAGAAGTCACTGCCGCAACACGACCGTTAGATGCTGTGATTACAGTCGAAGACTTTGTAGCGCCACTTGTCGGAACGGCGAAAAGGCTGGTATAGTCTGTCATTCCATTTGCAATGGTAATGTAGCTAACAACCTCTTGAGCATGCGTATTGGTGTTTGCAGCCGTGGTCAAGCCAGAAGGAACTTGTACCGTTGTCGTGGTCACTTTCGCATTTTGCAGCGAAGGTGCAGAATCCTCTTTTTTCGAGCAGGCAACCGCCGCTACTAAAAAAATAATTAGAAATTTGGATAGTTTCATAGAGTTTTAAAAAGTTTGTTTACTCAATACTATTTCATTTATAGCTGAGAACAAAAAATCAAAAGCCGGGAAAAATAACTGATGTATTATTTAATGCTTATTTGCAAACAGGCACTTCGTTGAAATTCTAGTGTGCCTCCAGCCAATTTTTACCAATACCGACCTCAACTTCCATTGGCACATCAAGTAGCACCGCGGTTTTCATTAGCTCCATCACTTTTGACTTCACAATTTGCTGTTCATCTACGTGAAGATCAAAAACCAATTCGTCATGCACTTGCAAAATCATTTTGGTCTTCAATTTCTCTCGTTGCAACCAGCGATGAATGTTGATCATAGCAATCTTAATAATATCTGCTGCGCTTCCCTGAATGGGTGCATTGATCGCATTGCGCTCGGCAAACTGACGCGTGGCCATGTTGCGGGAGTTAATATCCCGCAAATATCTTCTTCGTCCTAAAATTGTTTCCACGTATTCTTTTTCACGAGCCAAGTTGATGGAGTCATCCATATAGCGCTTGATGGCAGAAAACTCTTTGAAGTATGATTCAATAATTTCAGCCGCTTCCGTGCGCGAGATGTTAAGGTTTTGCGAAAGACCGAACGCAGTACTGCCATACAAAATTCCAAAGTTTACCTCCTTCGCCTTACGCCTCATGTCAGGAGTAACTTTTTCTAGCTCTACTTTAAAAACTTTTGCAGCTGTGGTCGTGTGAATATCGCGACCCGTGCGGAAAGCTTCAATCATCGTTTCATCCTTCGCGAATGCTGCTGCTATTCTCAGTTCAATTTGTGAATAGTCGGCCGACATGAACAGATAATTCTTATCGCGCGGAACAAACGCACTTCGAATCTGCCTTCCTTTCTCTGTGCGAATCGGAATATTTTGAAGGTTTGGATTATTTGAACTCAATCTTCCGGTAGCCGCCACTGCCTGTCGATAATCGGTATGGATATGATTATCAAATTTACTTAGCATTTTTGGCAATGCGTCGACATAAGTGGAACGAAGTTTTTCATATTCGCGAAAATCTAGAATTTTTTGAACGATAGGGTGTTCTCCTGCTAATTTTACTAATACTTCTTCACCAGTCGCGTACTGACCTGTTTTTGTTTTCTTTGCTTTGTCAAGCAACTTTAGTTTATCAAATAGAATTTCTCCTAATTGTTTTGGGGAAGCAATATTGAATTCGGCTCCAGCTAAATCATAAATTTCTTTCTGCACTTTCTCACTATCTTTTTTCAATGCTGCCGACATCCATTGAAGAGCGGCTTCATCAAGTGCAACACCTTCTCCTTCCATTCCAGCAAGAGCATATACCAACGGTGCTTCAACCTCGCGCATCAAGCGCCAATGGCCGCGCACATGAAGTTCTTTTTCTAATTGCTTTTTAAGTTGAAGAGTTTGATCGCATATTTCACCATAATTTTTCTCCTCTTTATCACTTCCCAGGAGCTGGTAGTTCAAATACTGATTACATAAAATTCCAAGATCATGCGAAGCCTCAGGCTCGATCAGGTAATGCGCCAGCATTGTATCAAACAAAGCGCCTTTTACTTCAATCCCAAATTTTTTCAGCGCGAGAATACTTTCCTTGATGTTGTGACCCGTCTTAGAAATATTCTCGTTGGCCAAAACTTCCGAAAATTTCTGCAGAACTGACTCTTCTTTTACTGGAATATAAAATGCTTCACCGGAAGCATAAGAAAATGCCAACCCGATGATTGAAAAGTCAAAATTGGATGCTTCGTTCGTTGCAACTTCAATTGCAATTTCCTTCTGCCCTTTTAATTGTTCAATCAACTCGCGGATCTGATCATCGGTTTCAATTTTTTTATAATTAGCCGTCGAAGGTTCCAGCGGCTTTTGTTCCCCCTCATTTTCAGTTGCCGGTGCACCACCAAACATCGAAAGCTGTGATTGCTTGTTCTCTTTGATTGCAGCAGCAGCTGGTGCAGAAGAACTTGTGCTCGCGAAAACACGAGGCAGCATTGTTTTGAATTCAAGTTCCTCTAAGATTGGTCTTAATACTTCTTGAGGCCCAGTATATCGCAATGCCTCTTCATTGAACTCAACAGGAACATCAGTAATAATTGTGGCCAACTTCTTTGAAAGGATTGCTTGCTCACCAAATTGCTCAACTCTTTCTCTCTGCTTTCCTTTCAATTCTGAAGCGTGAGCAACAACACCTTCTACAGTTTTATATTGTTTTAGTAGTTCAGCCGCAGTCTTTGGACCAATACCGGGAATGCCTGGGATATTATCTGATGTATCTCCCTGCAAGCCGAGCATGTCAATAACCTGAGAGACATTTTCGATGTCCCATTTCTCACAGACTTCTTTCGGGCCAAGCACATCCACTGCGTTGCCCATATAAGCGGGCTTGTAGAGATAAACATTTTCTTTTACGAGTTGCCCGAAATCTTTATCGGGTGTCATCATGTACACCTCAAATCCTTCAGAGGCTGCTCTCGTTGCAATGGTACCAATGATATCATCGGCTTCGTAACCATCCATTTCCAAAATCGGAATGTTGAAGCCCTTAATAATTTCTTTTACAGTCGGCAGCCCGTGTTTGATGTCCTCTGGCGTTGCTTGACGGGTGGCTTTGTATTCCTTAAAAATTGCATCACGAAATGTAGGAGCAGCTGTATCGAAAGCAACGGCAATGTGTGTTGGCTTTTGTTTTTGAATGACCTCTAATAAGGTGTTAGTGAATCCAAAAGGCACGGAAGTGTTGTGGCCTTTGGAATTGATGCGAGGATTTTTAGTGAATGCAAAATGAGCGCGATAAACGAGCGCGTAAGCATCAAGTAAAAAAAGTTTTTTATCGGATGAAGACATGAGGCGAAGGTAAAAAGAATGAATCAATCATTTCGATAAATGATTTTGATCCTTTTCTTTTTCATCGATTATTTCTAAATCGAATACCTATGGAGAACATTTTGCTGAAAAACTTTTTGCGGTGGGAAAAAGAAACACCGCAACTCACTTTTCTTCGTCAACCAATTGATGGTAAGTGGCGCGATTGGTCATTTGCCAAGACGGGTGAAGAAATAAGAAAAATGGCAGCCGGCCTCCATTCAATGAACCTTCCTCCTCGTAGTAACATTGCGATTCTCTCTAAAAATTGTGCTCACTGGCTGATGACGGATCTAGCCATTTTTATGGCGGGTCATGTTTCCGTTCCTCTTTACGCCAATATCACTGCGGCTTCCATTCGTCAAATTTTGGAACATGGTGATTGTGCTGCAATTTTTGTTGGCAAGTTGGATGATTACGAACAACAGAAAGAAGGAATACCACCGTCTGTAAAAAAAATATGCATTGATTTTTATGGAATAAACGATGGCGAGTTAGTGAGCAGTTGGTTAACAAATCAAAAGCCACTTGAAAAGATGCCTGATTTGAAAGCCGATGAATTGATGACCATCATGTATACTTCGGGCACAACAGGCAAACCCAAAGGAGTAATGTTCAGCTCTGCTGCTTTTGCACACAGCGACGGCGTTATTATTGATTACCTCGATCGCGTGAAGCCAATGCCGCCTCATCCCGACTTGTTTTCTTATTTGCCGCTATGTCATATAGCCGAACGCCAGCTTACTGAGGTGTTGGGTTGCCGCACCGGTGCAAGAATTTCGTTTGTTGAATCGCTCGAAACTTTTCCAAGAGACCTGGCGCATGTTCAGCCTCATTTATTTTTCGGGGTGCCCCGAATCTGGGCTCGCTTTCAAGAAAAGATTTTTGAAAAGTTCCCCGAGAAAAAATTGGACACGCTCCTCAAAGTTCCAGTGGTTAATTTTTTGATAAAGAGAGTATTGACAAAGAAATTAGGATTATCGCGCGCGTTAATCAGTGCATCAGCCGCTGCACCAATTCCAAAATCCTTGCTTGAATGGTATGAAAAATTAGGGATAAGCATTCGCGAAATTTATGGAATGACAGAAAACAGCGCTCTCTCACACGCCAATCAAGAAGAGGTTCGCTACGGAACTGTTGGAAAACCCTTGCCTACTGTTGAAATAAAATTTTCTCCCGATGATGAAATCATGACCAGGCACAAAGCAGCGATGATGGGTTATTACAAAGAACCACAAATGACTGCAGAAATTTTTACTGCCGATGGATTCATTAAAACTGGCGACTGCGGCAAACTAGATAAAGACGGATTCCTCACCATCACAGGGCGAGTAAAAGATATTTTTAAAACAGATAAAGGAAAATATGTCGCTCCCTCACCGATCGAAATGCGCTTGCTTAAAAACGCCGATATAGAACAAGTGTGTGTGGTGGGCATGGGCATTCCCCAGCCAATTGCATTGATCGTACTCTCTGCTGCCGGTAAAACAAAATCGAAAGAAGAAATCACTAATAGTTTCTCATCATCGATTGCCGAAGTGAATTCTAAAGCGGAAGACTATGAAAAACTAAAAAAAGCAGTAATCATGCAAACCGAGTGGAACATTGCCAACGGCATGATGACACCAACCATGAAAGTGAAACGCAACGAAGTCGAGAAAATCCATTTGCCGAAATACCCAATCTGGTATGCGTTAGATGGAGCTGTCGTTTGGGAATAACTGAATTTTTAAAGGTGACTATTCACCAGAAAAAAATAAACAAAAAATGAATTCAGACATGTGGCAGAAATAAAATTGAGCCACATTGTTCGTGAATGGTTCGCTTTAGAATTATCCTTCCATACCTGATAAAACCAAATCATAAAAAATAAGACGACGGGTAGTAAAGAAATTATAAACGTATAGCTAAGTCTGGAGGTAAAGAAGGTGTTGAAATAGAAAATAAATCCTACCGTTGCTAGCGCAAAAACAACCTGCACAAAAATGAAAGTCCCTCGAATGCCCAATAACATACTCATCGTTTTGTCGCCATGTTTCGCGTCCTCTTCGTGCTGATAAACTTGAGTCATTGGATAATTGCCCAAAAGCATAATCGTAGATAATGATGCCGGAATCATCACTTTGACACTCAACAGATTTTCAATTTCGAAATTGTTAATTCCTACGTAACACATTAAGAAAGAGAAGCATCCTTGAAAAATACTGACCGTCAACCATCCGAGTATTGGGTATTTTTTTACACGTATTGAAGGATGACTGTATGCTTTGGATATCAATCCGTAAATCAAAATCATCATGGCGAAAAGCAAGTTGATTTTCCAGTAAGCAAGAACGATAGCGGCCAAATCCAACAAAAGAGAAACGTGGTACAGGCTTTTATTAACTGGAGGAGGGTTCTTTAAGCCACCAATGCTTTTCTCATCCTTATCGAAATAACTGTTGTACCCATTGCTTGCCGGGTACAGCATAAAATGAATGATCACAAATGACCAGATCAATTGACCTCCATAAAAATTAGGCGAGATCCCCAACGCAAAGAGATAAACTGGCAAAAGAAAATAAGAAAATGGAATTCGGAGATGAAGTAAAGTTGAAGACATATCAATGGAACTATTTAAACAAGGTAGGGTTTTTTGAGTATACTTGAACAGATGAGTTACATCACTTCCATCGGTACCGCCAACCCAGATCATTGCTTTCAACAGCAAGCCATTGCCAATTTTATGGTGAAGGCCATGAACCTAAGTGCTGATGAGGCCAGAAAACTCAGGGCATTATTTCGAGCAACAGGAATAGAGACAAGGTGTTCGGTGTTAAGTGACTACGGCAGGGAAATTGGTTTTGAGTTCTTTACTGATAATGAGTTGGTGGAACCCTTCCCTTCTACCCGACAACGAATGGAAGTCTTTAAAAAACATGCACTCAATTTAAGTCTTGCATCCGTAAACAAATGCATTGAAAAAATTCCATCGATGCAAAAAAAAGAAATCACTCATTTGGTTGTTGTGAGTTGCACGGGTATGTATGCACCCGGTTTAGACATCGACTTGGTGAACACACTCGGATTGAATTCATCGATTAGCCGAACATGCATTAACTTCATGGGCTGTTATGCGGCATTCAATGGATTAAAATTAGCTGATTTACTTTGCTCAAGTGATGAAAATACAAAAGTGTTACTGGTTTGTACGGAACTTTGTACCATTCATTTTCAAAAACAAAATACAGAAAACAATATGTTGGCCAATGCACTCTTTGCTGATGGTAGTGCCGCTCTGTTGGTAGAGGCTCAGCCTAGAAAAGGAATTAACTTAAAGCCAATAGCCTTTCACTGCGACCTCGCGACCGAAGGCGAACAAGATATGGCGTGGACGATAGGTGATTGGGGATTTGAAATGAAACTGTCGACTTATGTGCCAGATGTTATTCGTGGTGGAATAAAAAAACTAACCCGATCATTGCTTGAACGTATATCTCAACATTTATCAGACGTCTCTTACTTTGCGATTCATCCTGGCGGAAGAAAAATTCTGGAGGTAATTGAAGATGAATTAAACATTAGCAAAAATTCAAATCGATATGCCTACGAAATTCTAAAACAGTATGGTAATATGTCATCGCCAACCGTTCTTTTTGTACTGAATGAGATTTGTAAAACGCTAAATGATAAAGACCAAAACAAAAATATTTTAAGTTTCGCATTTGGACCTGGCTTGACCTTGGAAAGCATGTTATTACAAATTGAAAATCATTAAGATGGCGGTCTTATTCTCTCAGCGAAGTAAGGATGTAGAGATCATGGATGATCTTAGCTTTCATGATGAAGTTGTTTTTCAAACACTTCGCGAATTGGATTTCATCAATCAATGGCTCGGTGGAAATGCTGTTACGCTAAGTGCCATTGAAAAAGTCTGGAGAAATATTCCAAAGGATCAATCAGGTTCAATTGTTGATCTCGGATGCGGCAGCGGAGAGATGCTTCGGTTAATCGCTAAGAAGGCTGGCCTTCAAAATCGAAATGTTGAACTGACCGGAATTGACGCCAATCCTCATATTGTTGGTTATGCAATAAGCCATTCCAACAATTTCAATAATATCAAGTTTGAGGCTTTGAATATTTTTTCAAACGAATTTCTATCACTTCGTCATGACATTGTCATCGCCACACTTTTTCTTCATCATTTTTCCGATGAGGAATTGATCAATTTTTTCACTTCGCTGAAAAAGCATGCAAGAATCGGAATTATCGTCAACGACATTCACCGCCATCCACTTGCTTACTATTCCATCAAATGGTTAACCACTCTCTTCTCAAAATCCTCGATGGTAAAATTTGACGCACCCCTGTCAGTGCTTCGCGCATTCAAGCGAAGAGAATTACAAAGGATTCTCGAAAAAGCAGGAATAAAAAATTATGAATTAAAATGGAAATGGGCCTTCCGCTGGCAGCTGATTATTCTTTGTGAAAAGAACTAAGCTGCCATTGAGCGCATTACTTTTCTCATCAGTGCTTTTTCGTCAGCACTCCATTCTTCAGTTTGATCTGAAGTTTCAGATGTGAATTTTTCTAAGTCGAAATAAAAATTCAACCGGTATTTCCAAACCAAATCAGCACCAACTGCTCTCTTAAATTTGTGAAGGCTTTTGCGATCAGCAATCCAATAAAGTTGCACTTCCTTGTCTGGAACTTCTACACTTACTTGACCACGGATGTACAAAGAATTATCATGTAACTCTTTATTCAAGAGTTCTGTAAAGCCTGGATTTCCTATAATATATACTTCTTGCATAGTTCAAAAAATCATTCAACAACACTATTTCCTCTATCTATACGGCAAATTTACGGCAATGGTTCGGTTTTTGTTTTGCAATAAGAGCAGTAGTATTGGTACAAAATTTGGTTATTGATGACGTTATGATTGTATTTTCTACTTTGTAGGTAGACTACCAAATGAAAATTTTTAATACACCCTGAATAGCGTATTTAATTTTATTTACGTTTAATTTAATGCAACCGTTAGCAAATAAATAACTTGACCATGAAGACATCCATTTATTCTCTATTCATTGTTTTAGTACTAACTTCCTGTGGCTCGAGTCCATTCGGACAAAAAGTGAAAGAACCATTTCGAGGAAGTGCCTACGAATCGAATAATCGCTTCTTTCGTGGCACAGGTAAGGGCGAAAGTTCTTCCGACAACGTTGCCAGAACCAAGGCTGATGTAGAGGCTAAAGCAGTATTGGCTGGCCAAGTGAACACCACCATGAAACAAGTAAGCGATCAATATCTAGGGCAAACTGAAAAAGGTCGTGCAGCCGATGTAGAAGAAAAATTTCAAAGCTTGGTGCGCGAAGTGATGAACACCAGCATTTCTGATTTGCGAAAAATTGGGGAACAAAAATATTTCGATAAGAAGCAAAACAAGTACACTGTTTTCATCGCTTACGAAATTAAAAAGAATGCCATGTTCAAGTTCATGAAAGAACAAGCCAAAACGAATCAAACCATTGACGAGCGTCAACAACAAGTGATTCAGAAAATATTAGACGAAGAATTGAAGAAGACAGAAGGCGAAGGCAACTAGTTTACTCTTCGTAATAAACTACGTTCATCACTGTATTGCCAACTGCGGCTAATGTCTCTTTGCTAATGATCGATAAATTGTCTTTGGTGGAGTGATGGTAGTCGCCAAAGAATCCTACTCCATCTTG
>DASYTA010000536.1:0-8256 GCA_036002745.1 Cyclobacteriaceae bacterium
CGATTTAAATGGATTTTCTTCTATCCTCGAAGCAACAAAAGGATTAATATAAAGAACATTGCCTGCACTCGTCGCGTGTTCATCGATGTTGATCTCGTATGAAGCTTTGGCGCTTTTATCAATTTCTTTCATGTCCTTAAATTCACTCTTAGTTACCTTCCATTGCTTGTTGGAAAGAAAATCTTTGGCGTAATTCTCTTCTCCTTTAGAAAAATAATTGCTGCGCACCATTTGTGCATCGTAGCCGTCAGAAGTGTAACTAATTTTTCCCTGCAGCATTCCTGCATCATCTAATACAAAATCTCCGCTTATAGATCGTTTATCTTTGACTCTCGAAGTTAGATTAACCCAACCAAAATTACTTTTAGAAATCCGAAGACCTTGCCCATTGAGACACTTACTGGGAAGAACATCGTATGGTAAATACTTTTCAGTAGCATCAAGAAGCAATGTCTTGTCCTCAACTTTAACTGCACAAACAGTATAATTGAATTGTCGCTCCATCGGGTAAGACTGACGTATAAATCCATGATCTCTGGTACTCAGCAGTACCAGGTCAACATCAAAGCCGGCTTTATTCAACATTGACCCTAATAGAATATTTAGGTCGCCCGATGTTCCCTTCTTCTTTTCGAAAACTTTCTTTAACGGGTCGGCTAAATAGTCGTCCGTTCCATCCCACTCAAAATTCTGCTTTACATAGTTCGATAGTGCAGTGATTTTGGGAATGGGATCCGCCATCCCCGTAGTGATCTTAGCAACCTCGTCCTTCAGAAACCCAAAGCTTGTAAGAGACTTTCCAAAGGATTCGTACTCCAAAAAATTATCATTAAGTTTTTCCCACGAACCCATTATTTCTTGTACGTAACCTGTGTGTTGTATATGTGATAAAGCGAAATTTATTTTTGAGATATAGTCCTCGTCCGAAGTCATAAAGGGCTCTTCTTTAAAGGCAGGGACATTTTCAACGGCCCAACGATTTATTGATGATTCAATGTTGAGATAATTTTGAGTTTTTGTTTCGTTAATCGTAAGAGGGACATAGCCCTGCATATACTTTTCATAAAATAAACCCGTAGGTATGATTGCGATATATTCGCTCCAACGAGTTGGAATAGTTCTTTGGAATTGCCAGTTGGGAAAAACGGTGAAAAACCCAGATATTATTTTATACGAATACTCGATTATCGAACCAACTTTAACATTAGGTAAGGTAAATTTCTGCAGATTGTAATTGCGACTAAATTTCTCCTTAAATATTCCATCCTTTGACATTTTCGTTTCGACAATTTTTCCATTCTCCAGATTATAGGTCGATGCACTAAGACTTGCTACTTTTTCTTCTGTGCTTCCTGACCGCAGAAGTCTTATAGTGCTATTAGCCCACTCAAGGCCATCATTTTTTAAGATTTTTATTCGAATATGCCTTTCGAAAGTCAAAACATAATTATCTCCTTGGTCATTGATATAAGCCTTTCCGAAGTCAGTTAGTACAACTGCCGATGCAGAAGAATCTTTATCATAAATAGTCATCTTCATATCTTCCATAGGAATATCTCCAAACTTGATAGGAGATTTCTGCGCGAACAGAGAAAGCGATGAACATAAAAGAAAACACAAATAAATTACTCTCATAATAAAATAGGTTTTTGGGGTCGCGCAAAATAGGTTTGTTTTATCTAACCCACAATACGGGAATTTCCCCGGTAGCCAGCGGAATTTCCTGATAGAATTTAATTTTTAAGATGATCCTCGATGAAATAGTATCTTTCAGTCTTTATGTCAAAGACCAAAACTCTTTTCTTCTGTCAGTCATGTGGCTATGAGTCAGCCAAGTGGTTGGGCAAATGCCCCTCGTGCAATTCGTGGAATACCTTTGCAGAAGAAGTGGTCGCAAAAAGCGATTCCAACAAAAATGAATGGCGATCTGATTCCAAATCTAAAATCATTAAGCCGAAAACGCTTCTCGAAATTGAATCCGCACATGAAGTACGGGTACAAACTCACGATCAGGAATTGAATCGTGTGTTGGGTGGAGGAATTGTGCCTGGATCGTTGGTATTGATAGGAGGCGAGCCTGGTATTGGCAAATCAACATTAATGTTACAGATCGGGCTGGCATTGCAAAAAATAAAAGTGCTTTATGTAACTGGCGAAGAAAGCGCGCAGCAAATAAAAATGCGTGCTGAGCGATTAAAACCCAATGCGAAGTCAGAAAATTTTTTCATCCTTACGGAAACGAATACCAAAAATATTTTCGCGGCTATTGAAGAGCTTCAGCCAGAAATGATCGTGATCGATTCTATCCAGACTTTGTATTCACCAATCATGGATTCTGTCGCCGGTAGTATCGGGCAAGTTCGTCAATGTGCAGGTGAGTTGATGAAGTTTGCAAAAGAAACAAACACTCCGGTGTTTTTAGTTGGCCATATCACCAAAGATGGAATGCTCGCAGGGCCCAAAGTGTTGGAACACATGGTGGACACCGTTTTACAATTTGAAGGTGATCGTCATTTGGCTTATCGTATTCTGCGCACTACAAAAAATCGATTCGGCTCAACTTCTGAAATTGGTATCTATGAAATGTTGGGCAATGGTCTGCGCGAAGTTTCTAATCCTTCCGAAATTTTAATTTCACAAAAAGATAGTCAGCTAAGTGGCGCAACAATAGGAGCAACGATTGAAGGCAATCGGCCGCTGCTCATTGAAATCCAATCTCTGGTTAGCCCTGCTTCGTATGGAACGCCTCAGCGTACACCAAACGGATTTGATCAGAAACGATTGAATATGTTGCTTGCGGTTTTAGAAAAACGCTGCGGCTTTAGAATGGGAACACAAGACGTATTTGTAAATATGGCCGGAGGAATTTACGTAGAGGATCCAGCGATTGATCTGGCGCTTTGCTCCTCAATCATTTCTTCGATGGAAGAAATTCCTGTTTCAGACAAAGTATGCTTTGCGGCAGAAATTGGTTTAGGAGGAGAGTTGCGCGCTGTAAACCGAATTGAACAACGAATTTCAGAAGCTGAAAAATTAGGGTTTGAAAAAATTTACGTTTCGAAGTTCAGTCAAAAGTCGTTGGACTTGAAGAAAGTTAAGATAGAAGTCTTGACCTTTGGAAAACTCAATGAAGTTTTTGAAAAAATTTTTCGATGATCATCTCTTCATCACTTTAAATCTTTTCCTGTCTTCTCCTATTACATTTAGAATGTATATTCCGGCAGGAAGCACAGAAGTATCTATGTAATCCTTCGTATAAATCACGGACTGATTAACTAATTGCCCCAACGTGTTATATATCTGAATTTTTTCTAATTGAACATCATTTGCAAAATGCAATTCATTGGTAAATGGGTTTGGATAAGGGGCAATGTCTTTATCCAAAAGAGTCACGCCTGTGATCACGGGCAAGTCTACATCTTTGGTGAAAAATAGGAATGACAAATCCTTAGCAACGAAAAGGTCTGTAAAAAAAGAGGTGCCACGTAGAATAATTTCATAAGGAAGACCTCTGCTTATAGAATTGTCTGAAGTAAGGGTCAACAGCCCAACCTTAAATTTCTTTGTTATTGTTGCTGAATCATATTGTGTAAACGATATATAATTAGACAAGGCTTTATCAAAGTAGGGCTCCCAGGAAATAGAATCCGTTGTTAGGGAGTCAGAGAGCATTACCTTGATCTTCGTACGATTACCTGGCAACACTAGAACTTTTCCAAGAGGATCATTAATTGGATCCGTCGTCGAGAATTTCGAAGTACTTTGATATAGCGTGATCGAGAAAACGCGCGTCACGGCAGAATTCAAATGAGTTCCTTCCTTGTCAAATTGATCGACTCGAACTGCAACAAGATACTCGCCTGCCTGGTATTGGTTGTGAAACTTCGTATCCCACGTGAGCAATCCTGTTTCAGAATTTATCTGTAAGTTCTCTGGAAAAATATAATTGGAGACCGGAATACCTGCTGCCTGATTGGGCGCTACCAAATCGTATTTATAAACTGCACTCGTTGTGTCAACAGGTGCTGTTGAAAATGAAAAAAGTTTGCCCAAGGCAAATATCAGAATTGGGTTACTGGCAAATGCCACTGAAGGAATATAAAACATCGGATCTATTGTCAATTGAGACTCAAGAAACATGGGCGTTTCTACGGAGTTATCAAAGTTGATAATGCCCGAGTCAAAATTCTGTTCATAATATGATATGCGATAAACTCCTGGACCAGGAAATGTATGATTGACTTCAAAAATATATCTGTAAAGAGGACCGGCCGACGAAAGAGTTAAGATTTGTGAAGGATCTAAGTTTTGCGAAGGAGTCGTTATGGGTGGTGTACCATCGCCAAAACTGAGCGTTCCTCCACCCGGTTTTACTGGAGAGGTGTGGACATATCCTGTCAGAATAATATGATAAGAAGCCGTAGTTCCGTTGATTCGTGCGAAAGTTATTTGACCTCCCCTGATATGAGTGGCAAAACCTTGCACTTCGAAAAAAAACAACAATATCAATGCGAAATTGCTCTTCATCGAGATTTGAACGGGTGCCGAACAGAGCAAATTGCACAAAAATTGAATTTTATTTTTAAGACTTGGCGAATACTTTCGCTTGTCCTACCCAATCATCTCTTATTATTCGATGAGGGAAAAATTCAATAGCCGCACCAACACGGTCAATCATCTCAGGAGAAAGTTCCGCTAGTTGTTGAAACGTGTAAATGCCGATCATGTTCAGCCGCTTTTCAATAAACGGACCTACACCTTTAATTTTGGTCAGGTCATTTTTTTCATCAGGTTCAACAGGCCTTACAAAAGGATGATCCGAAATTGATTTTTTTTCTTTTCGCTCAGATAAATTTCCAATCTCGACTTTGAGTTTAGTGTTGGACTCTTCCAACTCTTTTGTCTGGAATTCCAATTGGCGATTCCGGTAGCGCAATGTTCCCATCTCCTTTTCAATTTCCTGGAAACGCGTTTGCACTTCGCGTGTCTCATTTCTTGATTCACGCAGAGAAGATTCTAATTCTGATTTATGTCTTTGCAGTTTCTCGTTTTCGGAAGCTAGATCGGAAGATTTTTGTTGAGATGCCTTAAAGTGTTTTTCTCGCCAGATTTCAACTTGGTTTTTATATTCTTCCATCGCCCGAATCAACGAGTTGTTTTCCGCATGTTGAACGTCCAACTTTTCGTTTTGATCATCTATGGTCTCGCTGCGATAGTGCCACGCTATTGCATAACCTAGCAAGCAAGCCACTAATAACATCACCAAAATTTCAATGATAGCAATCCACGCCACTTGAGGAATAAAACCTTTGAGCTCAATGACTACTCCCTTTACGCTCAAAAAATACCAAAGAGAAGAGAGCAAACACCAGACTCCGAACAAGCAGATAAACCAGAATTGTTTTTTCATCAATAAAGGATCAACTCACAATTTACTGTTTTTTCCATTTTACAAAAAGAATTTATCTCGGTGCTGCAACCTGAAGGAGTGCATTAGCGTCTTATGCCTAAGTGAATTAGGTATAAATGATACACTCCTCAGAACTACTAAAAGGCACTCTGCAAACCATCGTGCTAAAAGTTTTAAAAGATCATGGCAAAACATATGGCTATGAAATTACCCAACGAGTAAAAGAGCTTTCAGACGGAAGCATTGTGCTAACAGAAGGCGCACTCTACCCAACACTGCACAAACTGGAGGCTGAGGGGCTCTTAAAAACTGAAAGAGTATTAATTGGCAAACGCGTGCGAAAGTATTATATGCTCACACCTCTTGGAAAATCAGAGGCGAAAGAGCGTGTCGTTGAATTTGTGGATTTTATAAAAACGATGTCAGCTGTTTTGCAAGTTCAAATGAGTTAATTCTCATGTTGACCAACGAACATATTAATTATATCATCAAAGACCTGAATTATCGAGGTATCGTAGCCGATGACATTCAGGACGAATTGATCGATCATGTTTGTTCCGCTGTGGACGCAGAAATGAGCAACGGAGAAAAATTTAATGAAGCCTATCACAAAATACTTAAATCATTTGGTCACACGAGTGGCCTCCGTAAAACTCAAAAAGAATCTATCCAACTACAGAATCAAAAAGCTAAGAATATGATCAAGAATTATCTCACCATCGCATGGCGCAATTTTCGCAAACAAAGTTTTTATTCATTCATTAACGTGGCCGGACTCGCCGTCGGCATCGCGGCTTGTCTGGTTATTGTTCTCTTTATTATTGATGAATTGAACTACGACACGTACAACACGAAGGCCAATCGAATCTATCGGGTCAACGAAGAAATTAAATTCGGTGGAAACCATATAAAATTAGCTGTAAGCGGTGCGCCAACAGCGAATGCTTTGCAGCAGGACTACCCTGAGATAGAAGCAACTGTTCGTTTTAGAAGTTATGGATCATATTTAGTTAAGCCTGCCAACGGCACACAAAATATTAAAGAACGAAATGTGATATGGACCGACAGCACATTTTTTAAAATTTTCTCAGTCAAAGTTCTGGAAGGAAATCCAAACACTGCTTTGAAAGAACCGGCAAGCGTTGCCATCAGCCAACGTATTGCTCAAAAATATTTTCCGAATAAAAGTGCTTTTGGCCAATTACTAACCCTTGATAACAAGTACACAGCCAAGGTTACTGCCGTTTATGAGAACATTCCTGAAGCCTCTCATTTTCATTTTGATATTTTGATAGCAATGGTCGGCACCTGGCCTGTCGCAAAAGAAGCTCAATCAGTTTCTTTTCTCAGCGAAAACTTTAACACTTATCTATTAATGAAGGAAGGCGCTAACGCGAAAGAATTAGAAAAAAAATTTCCAGGCTTTCTGGAAAAATATTTTGGCCCTCAGATAGCTAGTGCGTTGGGTAATGATATGACCATGGAAAAATTTATTGCAACGGGAAACAAATGGGAAATTACACTCACTCCGTTAAAAGACATTCATCTCCATTCTGACCTTACTGCTGAATTCGAGGCCAACGGAAATATTACTTACGTTTATCTTTTTGGCATCATTGCAGTCTTTATTCTGGTTATCGCCTGTATCAACTTCATGAACCTTTCTACTGCACGATCAAGTAATCGCGCCAAAGAAGTTGGTGTTCGCAAAGTAATGGGCTCACTTCGTGCACACCTTGTGCGTCAATTCCTGACTGAATCAATTCTTGTTACGTTATTGTCTTTTGTCATTGCCGTGGGGTTGGCGTATTTGTTGTTGCCTTTCTTCAACGATCTTTCTTCGAAACAACTTCAATTGCCCCTAACGAATCCTGCGTTTTATTTGATATTAACTGCAGCATTGCTATTTATTGGTTTAATGGCTGGATTGTATCCCTCATTCTTTCTCTCTGCGTTTAAACCTGTCAATGTATTGAAGGGTAAAGTAGCCTTAGGAATGAAAAGCGGATTTATCCGGAGCGCACTCGTGGTTTTTCAATTTGTGATCTCAATATTCTTAATCATCGGTGCTATAACTGTTAATCGTCAATTGAATTTCATTCAAAATAAAAAATTAGGGTTCGAAAAAAATCAAGTGATCATCATTCATGATGCTTATGCTTTACGTCCATTTTCAAACGTTCAGGCATTTAAAAATGAAGTCTTAAAAATCGCCGGGGTTGACAAAGGAACAATTTCTGGATACCTGCCTGTCAGTAGCGAACGAAACAACAACACCTATTGGAAGGAAGGAAATCAGCCAACACCTAATAATCTTGTTAGTCTTCAAAGTTGGAGTGCGGATGCAGATTACATTGAGACTATGGGAATGAAAATAAAAATTGGAAGAGGTTTTTCGGGTGGATCAATCTCCGATTCTTCTGCAGTAATTCTTAACGAAGCTGCCGTACCCATGTTTTCATTAGGAGAAAATCCGCTTGGGCAAAAAATCAGCACCTTTGGCGGACAACGCCCTGATGGCTCTCCCGATACTGATAAAACAAAATCGTGGACGGTAATCGGCGTAATGGAGAATTTCCATTTCTCAACTATGAAAGAAGGCATAACACCATTGGGTCTGTTCCTTGATAAAAGTGATGGCAATGTTAGTTTTAAATTCAATTCTTCTAAGACCAATGACGTTATTCAAGCCATTGAAAAAGTTTGGAAACAACTAGCTCCCGGCCAGCCTTTTCAATATTCATTTTTGGATGAAGACTTCGGTAAGATGTATGCTACCGAACAGCGTCTCGCAAAAATATTCTTCACATTTGCCGGGCTCGCAATTATCATTGCTTGTTTAGGTT
>DASYTA010000537.1:0-8615 GCA_036002745.1 Cyclobacteriaceae bacterium
TGATTGTTTTCGCTTCCTGTAACAGAGTAATACTACTGTCGGTGAACAAGTTCTTCCGTAAATTGTAGTAAGTTCGGCAAGCGCGTGGGTCAGAAAACGCTGACGAAATTATTTTATCGATTTCCATGAGTTAAGTTTTTAGATTTTGCTTCCATACTTTCTAGAATCTGGTCGATGATTATTTTTAAGAAGTTGTCGCGCCAACAGATGTCTTTCATTTATCTCATCGTCAGTTGGTGGACGACCAATCCTCGATGACGTCCTGGGATACACATTAGGTCGAAATATCAAAACTGCCTTGGAATGGAGGCGACAAGACAGGCCCTCCATCATCGACAGCATTTCTTCGGACGCTGACTGACAAAAGTCGAAGAAAATGAACAGCGGTTGTGACTGGGATTTTAGAATTCTACTAGCGTGGTTTTCCAAGGGCTCACTCCAATACGCAGCTTCGAATTTAACTCCGATGCCATCATACACAGCTTTCCAGAAATCTCTAGAGGTTCTGATGAACTTGCTTAGAGGAATGTAAATTACCCTATCCTTCTCTCGCTTGCGGGTCAACTTCAGGACAACGAACTTGACTGTGCCATTCGTGAGCTCTATGAGCCATTTGGCACGTACCGGTTTGCCGTAATCAGCCGACCATGTCGCTTCATCCAATAGAAGTTTCGGAAGTGGCTTTAGTTCTTTTAGATTTTCCATAAGCAGTTCGACTTTTTGTTTTGATGCACGTTTGGATTTTTTTAAAAAAAAATCCGGCGGAAAACTTCGTTCGCATTTCTGCGTTCAAATGATTTCCGCCGGACTTGGCATAGATGTGAAATAGTGCTTGTTCATTCACATCCCCTTTTAGCCTGGTCTCCTCCTTCGAGGGAAGAAGCGCACGACTTTTTCATAAGCTAGGCCCAACAGTGTGACGTACTCGAAGACACCGTTCAACCTATTTTTCGTCCGAAGAATTAATTACTACAAACGAAAACAAGTGCGATGATTAATTATTAGTCATATAAAATCCAATTTATATCTGATAAATTGGATAAATTATATAAAATAGTCAATTGAAATATTCACTTTATCATATATTTGTTAGTATGAACAGGATTAAAGAATTAAGAGAACGGCGCAAGATGTTGCAGAAGGATTTAATTGTGAAGACTGGGATTAAACAAAACATGCTAAGCATATATGAGAATGAAGAAACAGATCTAAAAAAGAGTGTAATACTGAAGCTTTCATATGCCCTTGACATTTCCCCGGAATATTTTTTCACAGACAAGTCAATTGATCATTACGATGAGAAGAAAAACGAAGAGAAAATGGAAACTATTTTTGGCGAGATTCCAATAGAAAAATTTGCGGTCGCAATGGACATGATTGAAGCCTGGTCTGATAAATTTAATAAAGTCAATTGGGAGCTTAAGAAACAGGGTAAAGCTGTGCCCACCGATGGTCAACAGGCGGCAAGAAGAACCTATTATGTGAGAAAAGACAGATCCGAAAATCACTAAATTAATTTGACAGCACGTCCGAACCTGGCGACGGAGGAGAAAGCAATTAAACTTGGCGCAAAACCATTATTTACAAACGCAAAACTATTGTAGAACCTTCTCTCGAAATTAGGCAAAACGGGTCGTTTTAATGTAACCTTGGTTACACGTTTAAATTTGGGGTTGGGTTATTCAATTCAATACAAACAAAGACCCATAGACCCCAAATTGAGCAAGGAATGTCACAAATTGAATTAAGACAAAATTGAACAAGAAACACAAATTTTAGCGAGAGTTTACAGGAAATGGTTACAAATACGGGTTACACATTCTATCTTTTTCGATGCGGCCAATTATTTTTGGAAACCGCTTTCAATCCATTCTTACTCGGTCCGCAGAGCTTTCACCGGATCGCCATTGGCAGCTTTCCATGATTGATAACTAACAGTGGCCAAAGCCGTGAGCAACGCGATTAAAGCGCCAGTTGTAAAGTACCACCAAGAAAGCTCGATACGATAAGTGTATTTGTTCAGTGCAGAGTGCATCGTGAACCAGGCGAGTGGCGTTGCAATGATGATGGAAATTCCAACCAGCACGACAAATTCAATATTGAGCATCTGAACGATCCTCCAGACTGATGCTCCAAGCACTTTTCGTATTCCTATTTCACGGGTGCGCCGCATCGCAGTGAACATCGCCAGGCCAAATACTCCGATGCAGGAGATAAAAATTGTCACTGCCATAGCAACGCGCGAAACCTGGAAAATTCTTTCTTCTATCCCATGCATCCATTGAATTTCTTCTTCAATCAAATGAGGAGAAAATGTCTCGTCAGGATATACCTCTTTGAAGGCAGCTTCAATTTTTAATATAGTCAAGGTATTATCTGAAACCATTCCATCAAAGCGAATCGCCACAGCATGTTCTTCCTGTTTGAAGTCGGCGATAAGGCAAGGGCTGATCGCATTGCGAAACGACTGTTGATGAAAATCTCTCACTACCCCACAGATCGAAAGACGCTTGCCATTAATTATCACATGCTCGCCGATAATCTGGTCTGGATGGTCAAGGCCTATTGACTTAACAAATGCCTCATTCACGACGGCCTCCTTCAAAGAATCTGCTGACTGGTAGTTCCTTCCAGCAATAAGCCTTATCTGGTACATCGAAATATACCGTTCGTCGCCGGCCTTGATGGAGGTATTACCCTTGATGGTACCTTTATTAGAAATGAATTCAAACGAATTTGTCAACATCGCAAATCCCATAGGTGAAAAACCTTGCATGGTCACATGATCATCTCCTACAAAAAGCCGGATGCGATCTACTAAAGTTTTCACTTTGCTAACAGGAGAGGCAAAATTGGTACGAAACGTTAGCACGTTTTCGGTATTAAAACCGCGGTCTTTTGTTTTGATGTAATCCATTTGACTATTGATCACCAGGGTAACTGAAATGAAGAACAAAGACACTGTGAATTGAAAAACAACCAGAACCCTTCGAAGTGAGAACCCTCCCCTCCCCGCAGCAGCATTTCTGGAAGACAAATTACTGGCTGGCTGATATGCAGACGTAAATAATGCAGGATAAAGACCAGCAAGAATTGAAACACCAAACAAGAGGCAAACAAAAAACACCAAATTGTCTGTCGCTATCGGATTGAAAGCGATCCCCTTGGGAAGATAGTTTTGCAACGCAAACAATAGGGGACGAACCAGTGCCATGCTGAGCAGCAACGCAATGAGAGCAAGGACAAATGTCTCTGACAAAAACTGAAGGATGATCTGCCGCCTCCCGCTCCCTATAACTTTTCGAATTCCTATTTCGCGAGATCGATTAATCGATTGAGCTGTTGACAGGTTGATGAAGTTAATGGCGGCAATTAGAAGGATGAATATCGCCAAAGCACTGACTAAATAAAATACTGACATAATCGTACTTTCATTTTCATCCTCCTGAAGGAAATGGAGGCGTGATAATTCTTCGAGGCGGAATACGTATTTCTCTTTGGTCTTCTTTCCAATGATCGCCGCGAGTTTTGAGGCTATCTGATCCTTGTTGTCTGATTTTTTTATCTTGATAAAACTTTGTGAAGAATGAACCATAATTCCCCAGTTATCGAGCTCAAAAGTTTTGCGTAGAAAGGAATGCTCTATGGTACCAAACGAGATGAACTCCGTTCTAACAAAATCAGAATTCTCTTTCCAGTCCTTTACAATGCCGCCAACGGTCAGCGGAAGAGAGTCATTATATGTGACCACCTTGCCGAGCACCAGACTCGGTTCAATACTTCCAAAATAAGTCCTCGCTCGACTTTCTGACAGAACGACCTGCATCGGTTTTGACAGAGCTTCTTTACTTCCAGCCAGCCATTGATATTGAAATATGTTGAAGTAGTCGGTGTTAGTTATAATGATATTGCCGTTGCTCCTATCAAACTGTTTGACATGTCCACCTTCAATTACGGAGGACTTTGCATCAAAATGGTGATATCCAGCCATTGCTTCTGAACCAGCATAGTCATCACGCAATGTGGGATACACAGGTGGCGGTGTACAAGTACAAGTCCACCCAGGGTGTGCCTCATCGGAGGTCTTCAATCGAAATATCCTATCTCTATCAGCATGAAAGCGGTCAAAACTGAATTCATGATTGATTACAATAAACACAATGATACAAGCGCTGAGACCCAGTGTAAGCCCAAGTACATTGATGACTGTATACACCCGGTTTCGGGCCATGACTCGCAATGCGATTAAAAGATAATTCCTGATCATATTGAAATTGATTAAGTTATCAGAGTGTGGATGAAGTGATGCATTCTCTTTTCTCCTTCTTATCACATATGAGCCGAATAAAGAGAGCATCTGTCTCCAGTATCTCCACCTAGCTCTTCGAGGCGACATCGCCTGCAGGTTCAAGTAGAAATGTTCGTCCAGGTCGCCCTCCAGATCCTCGCCAGCAACATGCCCGCTATACCAGCGAAAGATGCGCTTTGCCAACTGGGGCGGGTGATGCTGTTCTTTCTTCATAGCGTGGCGAGTTTGATTTTAGCTCATTCCTATTTCAACCTCTACTTATTCCCAAAACTTTAGCTGGTAGTTCTTTCCAAAGCCGTTCACGCAACTCCTTTAGTTCCCGGATTGTGCGACTGCCCAGTGCTGTTATTGCAAAATACCTCTTGCGCCGTCCGCCACGTTCCGTCGTAGCACCTCCCATTTCCGAGCGGATCAATCCTTTGTCCTCGAGGCGTTGCAACGTTGTATGCACTGTGTTGAAGCCGGCGCTTCGACCTGTCTTTTTTTCAAGCTCCCTTGTTATCGTCACCCCATACGCTTCACCTGCTAATGAAGCTGTAATAATCAGAATAATTTCTTCGAACTCGCCTATTGAATTTCTCTTTGATGACATTTAAGTATGATTGGTAACATTAATTATATCCTATTTTGTCGATGTAATATAAAACAAAGGGCGCAATTTCAAAAAAAAATAAGACGAAACAAGTGACCTGCTACTTATCAAAGAATATGAAAAATGGAGAAAGGAAAACTCCAAATAGTAAATAACTAATTGATCATCGTCCTCAGCGGGCATTGTCCTCAGTCGAATATTTGGGAACAAAACCCCAGGCATGCTTTTAGGTATACTCTCCACAAAATAAAAAAGACCAGTAACCCGTCTGGTCTGCTGGCCTTTTTCTAGTTTGACTTAATCGCTTCGTTTGGATACGGGAAACGATTAAATACAAATCAAAGGCTTATCTATATAGTAAACAATGGGATTCTCCCCGTTTCAAACCGGTGTTTTCCCCACTCATGCTATACTACACTGAAACATATTTTCCAATAACTGCATCCACTTCCGTCTTGATGAGTTTTGAGTTATCAAGGTTAATTCGATTCAATTCTTTCATCTTTCTGATCAACGGAGCATAGTGGGCAAGGTCAAGTGATGATTTTTTCAATTGCTTCAAATCTTTGATTAGGAATTCCTTCTTCACGTTACTTATTGCCACCGTGTTAAAATTTTCTTGCAGATATTTTAATAAATCGCTCTCAACACACAATGAATCAATCGACTGATCTCTTAAAGATTTGATGGCGTCGATTATTTGTTCAGTGCTTAATTTAGAAGCTATATTCTGCTGTGTTTCCATCTAATTATAAATGCTTTGGCATTGAAAAATAAAAAACGGCTCCTTCGTCTACCTTGGCTTCTGCCCATATCCTTCCCTGATGTCTGTCAATAATTTTCTTCGATAGGGCAAGCCCCACCCCTGTTCCTTCGAAGTCTTCAGTTTTGTGCAAGCGATGAAAGACCCCAAAAAGTTTGTGTTGATATTGCATGTCAAAACCGGCACCGTTATCCTTTACAGAGTAAATAATTTCATCGGATTCAACTTGCTCCCGGCAATTTATCTCAATCATGCTCACTTTCTTCTTTTGGCTATATTTTAGAGCGTTGGATAGAAGATTAATCCATACTTGCCGAATCATGTTAATATCACCCAACGATGCTTTCAAAGGTTTGATATTTAAGATGACCTCGCGTCCTTTTTGTTGATCAAGGAGTTCCGCCAGGACGGCCTTTACAAGGTCATCCATATTGATTTTACTTTTTCTAATCTCCTGTCGTCCCAGCCTTGCAAACCCAAGCAGATCATCAATTAGCTGCCCCATTCGCTTAGCATTTTTTGAAATAATGTCGATGGTGCGGTTTCCTTCTTCGTCAATTTTATCGCTGTAGTCTTCCTTCAATATTTGCGCATATCCATTGATGGATCTCAACGGCGCTCGAAGATCGTGGGAAACAGAGTAGGTGAATGACTCCAGCTCGCTGTTAATTTTTGCAGCTTCCTGTTCGGCTTGCTTCAGTTTTTTTTCAGCTTGCGTTCTCTGTTTTAAATTAGAGTTGATCAGGTAGGTCAGCACGCCAAGAATCACCACCATACTTCCAACAAGTCCAAGAAAAGCATACACAAACTGGAGAAATTGTTTTCTGGCGTTTAGAGATCTTGTTGTGATTAAGTTATTTTCCTCGTCTTGAAACTCATTAAGAAGTTTTTTTATTTCATCCATAAGTTTTTTACCGCGCAAGGTGAGAACAAGGTCTTTAGCCTTTTCGAAACTCTCTTTTCTTAGCTGAATAACCTCATCAGCAAATTTTAGCCTCATCGTGACAAACTCCTGGAGCTGAATGATTCTACCATGTTGAGTTGGGTTATCTGAGGTAAGGGAATCCAATTCCTTTAGGTGAGAACGGATTGCTTTGATGGCTCCTTGATAAGGTTCAAGAAATAATTTATCGCCCGTTAACCCGTAACCTCTTTGAGAAGTTTCTACCTCAACTGAAAATGATCGAACCTGTTCGGAGTGGTAGAGCACTCTTCGAGCATGAGCCGCCCACCGTGTTACATCCATCATCTTCCTAAAATACAGGTAGGATGTGAAGGCTAGTCCTAGTACTAAAATAATAGAGAAGAGAAAACCAAGAATTATATTTCTATTTAGATAAATTTTCATTTATTAAAATGATGTCCATAGTAAGTCAAAAAATATTTAATTATTCAACCGGCAAATTTGTAATTTCAATAAACTGACCAACATGAATCGTATTGTCATCGGAGTGCCTGTCGATAAGTTTATGCAAAGGATCTATTCCCGCCCTGCTTGGTCGCTCTCCAACGGAGATCACAAATAGATTGTTCTTCTTTGTTACTTTTTCTTTTTTTAAATAAATCAATTTTTCCTTGCCATTGGAATCAGTTGAGTAAACTCCAACGTCAATCCAATCATAGATAGGAATACTATTTTCCCGGCCTGAACTGTCAATTCTTATTTTCTCACACGAAACCGAAAGCGTCAATTCAAATTTGCCTTTTTTACTTTCCTTATAGGCGGCATCAAGAGCTTGGTTTTCAAAAAGCGTAACAGTTTCAAACATATCCTGAAGAAGATAGCGGAGGCTGTCGGGTGTAACTTTATGAATTTGCTCCAACAGATCGACCGAACTGGGGTAAGGTGCATCCTTGAATGCCCATAATTTATTATATTCTTTAAAAGCATGATTAAGGTTATCCTCTCCCAAATAGTCTTGCAATGCAAAAAAAATTAAAGAGGATTTGTTGTCGGACACATACGGCTGATCACTTACCGACAATAAAGGGGATTCTTTCACCCTGCCTTGTGTGCGGCCTTTCAGGTAGTTATCAAGTTCGTACTTGAGATAGCGCTCCACCACCTCGGTAGAAAAAGTATGTTTCATCACCATAAGCGCAGTGTATTGAGACATACCGTCTGAAAGCATGGCGCTTCCTCTTGCATCAGCTCCTATTACTTGTTGTCCCCACCATTGATGAGCAACTTCGTTAGCTGTAACATAATAAACCATGTCCAAGTCTTGTGGATGTTTTGCCTTGAGTATAAAACTGATGTTCTCTGAGTATGGGATCGTACTGGAATATGATGGCGCAAATGTTTGGTAACGTGGAAACTCGACTATGCGTAATTGATTGAACTGATAAGGGCTGAAGTTGTCGGCACAATAATTCAACGCATCTTTCATCCCCTTCATCATCTTGTCGAGATTGAATTCATGACCTGTGTGATAATAAATTTCCAAGCTTACATCTTTCCATCGATCACGTTTTACACGATAACGCTCCGAGACAACAGAGTAAGAATTGGAGATAGGTACATCCGTTTTGTAATGAAAATAATTTCTACCATCTTTTTTCCATTCCCTAAGAAGGCGCCCTGGAGCGATTGCGGTTTGATCCCCTTCTGTGCTTACGACGATCTCAAAACGAATGTAACCAGCATCATCACCAAATGCATTGGCAGTTTTTTTCATCTGATCAGAAGGTCTCCGCAGCTGATCTTTTTCATTCAATCCATATTTCTTTCGGTCTGCCAAATCCTTCAACTCAAAATGCCGATTGTATCCGAGACTAGGGAAATAGGTGTTATTAAAGAACGTACCATTGTAGACAACATCGGTGTTAGAACCTCCTTCTACAAATCCCCTGGTAACAAACGATAATTTGAAACTCATCTTCACGCTATCACCAGGCATGAGAGGGTCACTGAGACGGTAGATGTGATAACGAAAAATTGGATTGCTTTG
>DASYTA010000538.1:0-3300 GCA_036002745.1 Cyclobacteriaceae bacterium
GGATGACATCAAAAATAGCGGGAGGATAAATGCTAGTGCCTTTCAGTTTGATCATTTGTTGTTTGCGACCAATAACCGGACTCAACCGTGCCGTATTCCGACCGCATGAGCAAACGTCTTCGTGCAATTCTACAATGTCTCCGGTTTTATACCGAAGCAACGGCATTCCCTCAATTCCAAGTGAAGTGATCGTCAACTCGCCTGCTTCACCCGGTTTGACGGGGAAATTATTTTCATCCAGCACCTCAGTGATAATCAATTCAGGGTGATGATGCCCTCCCCTTCCATGAGTGCACTCTGTGAAAGCTGTTTGCATTTCTGTAGAGGCATACGTGCTGTAAAGTTTTACATTCCAACCCTCTTCAATTTTTTTTCCTAGCGTGTTGAGTTGAAAATCCGGTGTTCGGATATTTTCTCCAATACAAATAATTTTCTTCACGGAAGTTTGATCCAAAGCAATTTTATTTTGTTGGGCAAATTGGATCAACGCCACTATAAATGAAGGAACAGCAATCAACGAAGTTGGTTTGATGGTAAGAATTGTTTCGAGCTGCAATGCCGGGAGCCCTGGCCCAACGCGCACTGATCCAGCACCCATCTTTCTAATGCCTTCATAATAGGCAATCCCCGCCATGAACTGGCGGTCAAGCGTGAGCATGAGTTGATACAAATCATTTGACGTTCCATCAGCGCAGCCTAATGAAGTAAACTCGTTATAAGCTAGCCGTTGAAGATCTTTCTTTGTTAAGGCAATGACTACTGGCTTTCCGAGCGTGCCAGAAGTGGTTGTGTACTCCACTACTTTCTCGCGCGGCACACAAAGAAAATCCCAATTCGATTTTTGGAGGTCGTCTTTGATAGTAGGTGGAATGTGGGTAAGGTCCCCAAGCGTTTTTATTCTAGAAAGATCAATCTTATGATAGCGAAAATGGTTTTGATAGAATAGGGAATTGTCCTGAAGATAGTGAAGCGCGTCAAGAAGTTGCTTCTCTTGAAATTTTTTTATCTCTTCTTTGGTCTGCTTCTCAATGGCGGGGATCATGCGTTGGTCAGACGGTTTCAATGATTACAATTGAACATGCATTGGACTGAATGTGAGATAACGATACATTGATTCTCCAACCCTTTTGATGTGTTAATCCTGCAATACTTCCACTTAATTGTATTTCCGGTTTTCCTTCATTGGTCACCAGCACTTCAATTTCATTAAGTTCAACACTAAGTAATAAACCCATTCCTGTCGCCTTGAGAAACGCTTCCTTTGCAGAAAACCTTGCCGCATAATGTTGAGCCTTGTTCAAACCCTTCGATTCACAAAATTCAATTTCATGTTTCGAAAAAATTTTTTCCCTGAATCCATTTTCCTTTGAGATCTTCTCAGCAACTCTTTCAATCTCAATAATATCGATGCCCACTCCAAAGATCATTCTAATTGTTTTTTACACTCGTTTAATCGGTTGACCATGTGATCGCGTTCTTGCAATGTGGCAATTTCTTTGGTCAATCCAATTTTGTAAAAATTCCCTGCCGATTTAAAATCGTTCTTTTTAAAACTTGCGTCCCCGGCCAGCAAATAGGCGAGGTAGGAATTCGGATTCCATTTAATTAGACTGTCCGAGGGTATATCGTTGCGCGGTTGAAACGGGAATCGATATTTGGCAAATTTTGAAAAATCACGAAATGATTTTGTAAGCAAAAATGAATCGCATGCAAAAGTGAATGTACTGTCATAAATCTCATGATCATTTTTTAGCTTCATATTGAATACAGCATTCAAATCATAACAAACATATTTTCCTAGTTGCCATGGAAAAGTAGAAACCCATACCTTTTGTTGTTCTGGTTGAAAGATGACCGAGTGATGGGCAATGAGTTGATTAATTGATTTCTCGTTGCCCAATCCTATATCAGCTCCATGAAGACCATTTCTGTCTCGTAAAACAGCCACTGTCTTTTTAACTGAAATCTTTTCCGAGTTTTTAAGGATTTCATCCACTCGCTGCCATCGATACATAGACGCGCTTGTGCGAATGTGCTCGCGATTAAGTGGTGTTGAGCCAAGTGACTTACCTTGAAAATGATTAGTGCAAATAATCAAGTCGTTGGTTGCTTCCACCAATTCAGTAGCTTCGGGCGTTTTTTCAATGATCGCTGCTTTACCATCTTTAGCCGAACCAATTAGAAAAGACTCTGCCACAAACATTTTTCTCTTTTTCGCTATCGTGTAGGCCTCTTCTATTGTCGCTGCATATTGCAAAATCTCACGTGCAACAAGAGAGACCGGCATAGCCGATGACGATGGAATATCTGACTTGGCTGCATTGATGGTGACGGTGAGCCCTTGATCATTCATTCCCGAAAGTGCGCCCACCATCCCGCCAAAGGTGATCATCATAAATCGATGGCCATCTTCTGGTTTATAGAACGCAACAATTTTATTTTTAGCAAATTCGTCACCCACATAAAAATCAAAATTGCGAGCAATGATCAATTTTCCATCTTCCGTTTTATTATTCCATGCCGCAAAAGAAGTGCAACCTACTAATGACATATTTTGCAAAGCGTGACCAATATCATGCGCAGCATGATAATTGAGTATTCGTTGGTAAGGCGATGCGATGTAATCGTATTGATGTGAAGCCTCAGTAGAAACTCCGTAGATCTCCAATTTAAATTCTTCAGGAACATTTTCATCAAGGTGGCGATTGAACCATCCTACAAAATATTTTAAGACACTCAGCTTAAATTCGGATGGCACCAATTGATGAATCTGTTTATTAAAAACCTGCTCTTGATATTGAGACAGCTCGCGCGTAAGCTTGCCAATGACCACACCTCGCTCAAATGGTTTTCCTTCCACATACATTTCGTAAAGGCCACTTTCACTCTTTCTAAGCCAGCTTTTATTCAAAACAAAAAGACCACTGTCTAATTGTCTCCGTTTCCAGGCCAGGCAATCCACGTTGTCAGGTTTCGGAGGGTCGATCTTAGCAACGATAAGCAGGTAGACAAAAAGACCCAACCCCAGTGCTGCAAGACCAGAAAAGAAGTAGAGCACTATTTTTAAAATACGCTTACGCATTTCTGATTTTTTCAAGCAGATACTCCATTCCAAAAACCTCAGACGATGTAACAATAGCACTCATGGTAACACCCAATACCCCGTGCAAATTAAGATTTTGACCAGTGAGTAAAAGGTTAGGGATCTTTGTGCGAGGAGATATGAATGTTTTGAGCGGATCTCGATAATCTTTCGAGACACCGTACAATGATCCATCATCCGTGCCGATATAATCTCGC
>DASYTA010000539.1:0-3647 GCA_036002745.1 Cyclobacteriaceae bacterium
GGTCGTGTGGAGCAAATTATCTTTAGCAACCGGTTTTCTACTTTCAAATTCCAGGCAACCGGAAAAGAATCGACCAATTTCACTGATCAAGAATTTCTGGACGTCATTGAGAAAGGAAAGACGCATTGCTATCGCGGAGATGTGTTTCAAATTGTTTTATCACGAAGATTTTCCAATTCTTTTAATGGCGATGAATTCAATGTTTATCGTGCTCTTCGATCGATTAACCCATCGCCCAATCTTTTTTACTTCGATTATGGAAACTTCAAAATCTTTGGCTCGTCTCCCGAAGCACAACTCCAAGTAAAAAAATCTCACGCTTACATTTACCCGATAGCCGGCACGTTTAGAAGAAGTGGCAATGACTTAGAGGATGCAGCACTCGCCGCTAAACTTTCGGCCGATGAAAAAGAGAATGCTGAGCATGTGATGCTGGTGGATCTTGCACGAAATGATATGAGTCGAAATGCAGATCATGTAGAGGTAGAAGTGTTTAAAGAGGTGCAATACTATTCGCATGTCATCCATTTAGTTTCTAAAGTTTCAGGAAAGCTGAGAGAGAAATCTTCATCAGTACAACTCTTTGCTGATACTTTTCCTGCAGGCACACTCTCGGGTGCACCTAAAGTGATGGCAATGAACTTGATTAGCAAATATGAAAATGTGAGCCGTGGTTTTTATGGTGGCGCCATTGGCTTGCTGAGTTTTGATGGATCTGTCAACAAGGCGATTATGATTCGTACTTTTTTAAGTAAGGACAATCAATTGATTTACCAAGCAGGAGCAGGTGTTGTTTCGAAATCGGTAAATCAAAGTGAGTTGCAGGAAGTTAACAACAAGCTCGAAGCTTTGCGAAAAGCGATTGCACTTGCTGAGTCGATATAAGGATTTGAAAATTATAGGATTGAAAAATTGAATATGAAAATACTAGTTCTCGATAATTACGATTCGTTCACTTACAACTTAGTGCATATCATTCGCGCATTGGGTCATCAACCCGACGTTTTAAGAAATGACAAGATTGCTATAGCTGATGTGGCTGCTTACGATAAAATATTACTTTCTCCTGGTCCAGGAATTCCAGATGAAGCAGGAATTATGAAAGCGGTTATTGAAAAGTATGGACCTACTAAAAGCATTTTGGGAATTTGTCTTGGACATCAAGGTATAGCCGAAGTCTATGGAGCAAAGCTTTTCAATATTCCCAATGTTTTGCATGGAGTGACTTCCATCGCAAAAGTGCTAGATCGATCAGAGAAACTTTTTAATGGAGTTCCTGATACGTTTCAATCTACACACTATCATTCCTGGGCTGTGCTTCCTGAAACCATCAACGATAGTATCAAAGTAACAGCTACTAATGACGAAGGTTTAGTAATGGGACTTCGTCATGTTAAGTATGATGTAAAAGGATTGCAGTTTCATCCCGAGTCAGTGATGACACCGGAAGGACCTAAAATGATCGCTAACTGGTTAGCCAATTAATTATGGAAATGAAAAAATTGTTGACGGACCTCATCGGTCATCAATCGCTGGACAAAGAAACAGCGCATCAGGTGCTGATTGATCTCACTTCCGGAAAATATAATCCAAGCCAGATCTCTGCGTTCATGACGGTGTATATGATGCGCGGCATTACGGTCGATGAACTCGCCGGTTTTCGTGATGCAATGCTGGAGTTATGTATACCGGTAAAATTCAATGAACCTGTTATGGACTTGTGTGGAACAGGTGGAGACGCAAAAAATACTTTTAATATCTCAACACTTTCGTCATTTGTCGTTGCGGCGGCGGGGCAACCTGTGGCGAAGCACGGTAACTACGGTGTTTCATCTTTGTCGGGTTCATCTAATATTCTTGAATACTTTGGATACAAGTTCACCAATGACAAAGATGAATTGAAGCGAAGCCTTGATCGTGCCAACATTTGTTTTATGCATGCGCCTTTGTTTCACCCGGCCATGAAGAACGTAGCACCGATCAGAAAGGAACTTGGTGTCAAGACTTTTTTTAACATGCTTGGCCCCATGGTAAATCCAGCGTTCCCGACAAGACAATTGGTGGGTGTTTTCAGTTTGGAGTTGGCAAGACAGTATGGATACTTGTATCAGCAAACGAATAAAGAATTTGTGATTCTGCATTCTCTTGCTGGCTATGACGAAATTTCATTGACGAGTCCATTCAAGTATTTTAACAACGCGGGTGAGTCGCTACTCGAACCTGAAGATTTAAAATTACCAAGATTGACTGCCCAGGACTTAAGTGGAGGTAACACCATGGATGAATCCGCTAAAATATTTATGGATGTGCTGGAAGGGAATGGTACATCCGCCCAGAATTCTGTAGTAATTGCCAATGCTGGTATGGCTTTATTTTGTGGCGATCAAAAAAATGGAATTCAATCAGCTCTAGCTAAAGCGAAAGAATCTTTGGAATCAGGAAAAGCTTTGGCTGCATTTAAAAAATTACTGAACCAATAACTTATCAACTAACAACGATTAACGAACTCATGAATATTCTTGATAAAATTGTTGAACAAAAGAGAAAAGAAGTAGCTGAGTGTAAAAGTCTGCGACCCGTAAAACAGTTGGAGCAAAGTAAGTCTTTTTTATCTCCTACGGTTTCGCTCAAAGAATTTGTTCAAAGAAAAGATTTATCTGGTATTATTACTGAGATAAAAAGAAAGTCTCCCTCGAAGGGAATTATTAATCCTGATGTTTCCATAGAACGAACTTCTATTGGTTACGTAAAGGCTGGAGCGAGTGCGCTTTCCATTCTTACCGATAAAGAATTTTTTGGTGGAAACAACGAAGATTTGATGGAGGCTCGAAAATTTAATTCGTGCCCAATACTTCGGAAGGATTTTACGATTGATGAGTATCAAATCATCGAAGCAAAATCGATTGGAGCGGACGCCATTCTGCTGATATCAGCAATACTAGATCCCAAACAGGCAAAACAACTAGCATCCTTCGCTCACTCGCTGAAGCTGGAAGTTTTGTTTGAAGTTCATTCTGAAGAAGAACTGCATGCTCAATTATTTTCAGATGTTGATCTTATTGGCGTAAACAATCGCAATTTGAAAACATTTGAAGTTAGTCTTGATGTTTCGAGAAGATTGATAGGCAAGATTCCAAAAGAGACGGTAAAAATTTCCGAGAGTGGAATAAGTTCGGTCGAAGCAATTGATGAACTGAGAGGAATTGGTTTTGATGGGTTTTTGATGGGTGAGAATTTTATGAAAAACAGTCGACCGGAAGATGCTGCGAAAGAATTCATGAGCAAATTGAAAAACAGAAAATGAATTTGAAACTCAAAGTCTGTGGAATGCGCGAGGCCGACAATATTGTTGAGGTGACATCGCTGCAACCCGACTACATGGGTTTTATCTTTTATGAGAAATCGAAGCGGTTTGTCGGAGATAAATTTTTCATTTCCAATGAATTTCCTCAAACAATTAGACGAGTTGGAGTATTTGTGAACGAGAAAGTTGACACGATTTTAAGACAGGTTTCAAGACATAAATTGGATTATGTTCAGCTTCATGGTAGCGAACCGCCTGACGATTGTAAAGCACTTATAGAAAGAGTAGGAGTGATCAAAGTTTTTTCTATTGATAACGAATTTGACTTTAATACAACGAAATT
>DASYTA010000540.1:0-10050 GCA_036002745.1 Cyclobacteriaceae bacterium
TCGAAAGAGTTCTGGAGTAATAAATGTTATTTGCAGTCGTGAGAGTAACGCGCATGTGATTAGCGCTGCAGGGCTCAGCTAACGGGCTCTTGCGCCTGGCATCTGAATTCCCAAAGTAAGCTCCGGGATCACCGGTTGCTACCTCCCACGGTTTGTGGCCTGGGCAAGTTACCTTGAGGCTCATGATTCCCTTTAGTGAAGTTCCACCCTGGCATCTACACCCCTCGTTTTTGCAACTAAGCCATTTTGTATCGAAGCCACTCGCGGTAGCGCTCGTATCGATAATCCGGATGTCTGGAGCGTTGCAACACGTGGCTTGATCAAACAAGTTGACCGCTTGATGAACGGGATTTGGGTTATCAAACTTAAAACTAAGGTACCTCGCCCAAGGAAAGTCACTTATGTGACCATTCTCACATATCAAAACAATATTATCCTGCTTCAATTCATAAGCCCCTTCTTTCGGTGGAAAAAAATTCGATATCTCGTGACTCTCCTGCCATTTCCGGTACCATTCCTTATACTCTTTATAATGATTAAATCGATTGAAAAAGCCTTTCGGCATAAAGGTGCTATTTATTGCGAGCCTTACTTTGTCACGAGTCTTAATGGTTCTGAAAAAATCATCTATTTCAATATCGGGCATTAAGACCAAGTAGCTGAGATTAGCCAATTCTTTGCGGTCACGCAATTCGGCGAGTAACCTTTCATCATTTGAGATTTTTATGTGCTGTAATGTTGATTCGCGTTGAACGCGTTCGCGCTCATCCTCCTTGGTGGTGGCGGCTTCGGCTATAAAACCCTGCACCTTTTGAATAAAGCCCCACTCTTCAATGCTAGAAATCAGGACGCTGCCGTATTCGCTGTGTATGATTGACCCGGGTCCACCGTATGCTGAAAGTAATTTGAATTTACTAATCTCCTCGTTAGCCTTGTTGTTGGTCATACCTAATTATTGTTGTACTGTTTTAATAACCACCGACGGTGCAATTTCCCGTAAGGAAAACTTAACGTTCCAATTTCCTTCTTCCTCGGGAAGAGCCTTCCCTGGGTAGAATAGTGATATATCGGAACGATCATCATCACGGTACACAAACTCGTTTGGATTTTCCAAATTATTTCGACGCGACAGCCATTGATCAAATAGTAATGTCGTTGACTTGTCCAATAAATCATTGAATTCTTCTTCACCGATAATTCCGTCCAAATTGGATTTCTGCCCCACGGCTCGGGTTGATAAGTGGGCATTCAAGGCCCGAGCGTTTGTTCTTACTCTCCTCATTTCGTGTTCAATTCTATCCTTAATCTCCTGAGCTTTCGTCTGGTCAATATTCAGAGCTTGAGTATTATTCGCTAGCAAATGAAAATTATGTCGGACAAATACAGCAATGTACATGGCGAGATATCGATCTAACGCTTTTGATGCAAACGGAGTCACCGAGATTGGTTCAATAAAGCCATAAAATTTTTCATGAAACTCCTTGAATCTTTGATAGTGTGAAATATCACGTGAACGAAAAGGATGATGGACTGTAAAGACTATGCCTTTTTGTTTCCTTGCCACGCGGCTTGACGCCTGTATATATTCGGCTGTGTTCCTGGGCATTGAGTTAACAATCATGACATTTAATCGCGAAATATCGATACCAACCGAAATCATGTTAGTCGCAATGACAAATTCGGGCGGCGCATTTTCATCGAGAAATTTCCAGGGTGACTCAATTTTCTTCATCGACGTCTTGACTTTTTCCCCGGACAATCTACCAGTCAACTCGCCCCAACTTATTTCATCTGGTTGGCGGATAAGGTAGTCCAGGAAGGACCACGGAAGAACATTGCCGGTTATTATATTGACATCACCCGGCAGGTAGTGACCCAATTGGGATTGAGTCTTACCAACTTCTTTCAGGCTATTGAAATATGCGAGGATGGTTTCATAATAGTCGAACACTTCCTCATCATCAGGCTGTGGTTCACCAGCAATCATGGCATAAACGGAAAAATTATCGGCCATATATTTCAGCCGATGCGTCATTACAATTGATGCTATTCTCAACTGCATCCACACTTGCGTCTTTCCACTAGGCAGCAAACCTAGATACCGACGGTCGGACTGAAACTCACTATGAGAATTTTCCTTTCGCTCATAAAATGAAAAGAAAGAATCGTCACACTCGATCCCTTGCTTTGGAAATATTTCCGAGCGTCTCTCGAACAAAGCAAAAATCTGTTTGTCAGTGTTTCGAGTTGTTGCTGTAGATGTGATAATCTTGGGTCGCACTTGATGCCCCTTAGAATCCCGATAGGTGCACAGTGAATCAATTGCTTTTTCAAAAAGGCCAACGGCCGATCCTAAAGGCCCTAGCAGAAGGTGCAGTTCATCCTGAATGATTAATTCGGGTGGTAAATTATCAATGGTTCTTGCAGTACCTTTTCCAAACAGCCTTCTGGAATCGGCATTGCGATCATTTGTAGCAGTTGAAACTTTATTTGCCAGTGCGGCAAATTTATCAACCGTACCGAACAAGAGTGTTGGCGGAAACTTATAAACGTCCTCATCAAAGAGGCGAAACGGTAAAGTCTTGTCAGGAATCAAAGGCCTGTCATGGTGGAAAGCACACCCTACCGTATTGCATGTTATGCGAAGTGAGTCAGCAATATTATAAGGCTCATCGGGCTTCGGAAGTACGTTAGCCAGTGCTGCATCAATGAATAACGCACCACCGCACCAAGGACAGTCAGTGTGTGGTAACTTTGTGGCTACTTCCTTTCCATCTTCAAGTTGTCTTTGAATTGCACTAAGCTCCAGCGACATAGTTTTTTCGCCGCCTTTCCATTGATTCGGCGATGATTCTCGACCAACAAATAACCCAATGGTTATCCTGGCATCCCCTAACGAAAGGTTAAAAGGGACAGAGAATTTCTCCTTGCGCATTACCTCCAATGCACAGATCAGCAAAGAAGCCCGCTGAAATTGCTGTAGTGTTAAAAGTCGCAGTGTATACCTCATCAAGACAGCTGTACCATTCCCCAGTCGCCCCTTTGTGAACCTCCGATAGGCAATACAAAAAGCAATTAATCCAAGGTAGGCTTCTGTCTTTCCACCGCCCGTTGGGAACCAAACCAAGTCCGCCAGCTCGTTTCTTTCAGGCCATCCTGTCCCAAATACATCCTTGACTAATTTGTCTTCTGGCTTAGGCCTGACAAAGGCGTCGATATTCAATAGAATAAAAGCAATTTGAAATGTGCGCCATTGATATTCTTCGGACAAGACCAAACTACGATAGTAATCCTCACTGTTTTCAGTGGGCACATATGGATTCGAGTTATTCTTAACTTTTTCCCTCGTTTTTTTGCTGTGATGAAGTTGCATGAACATAGCAGTATTCATAACTCGGTATGCTGCAATGGCATTGTCATCATCGGCCAAAAGGCGAATATTACGTTCGATCCGTTCTTGATCAACCGCACAGCTCTTGAGTTGCCTCTCCAGTATATCCTTGCCTTGCGTTATATCAGTAACCGATAACTCATCCGACTTCTCCCTAATCCACTCCTTGTACTTTACGGCCAAAGAATGAAGCTCTGCCCTCAATTCATCATCTGTGATAGTTGACAATGTAGAATGTCGCCGGAACTCTAGGAGCTTTTCATCAATTCGTGATTCAACTTTCCCCCCAAACAGTCTGCTTGGACGATGGTCCACTTTTGGCACGTCCTGACTCGGGATAAATTCAGTCGCCACAAATTTCAGTTCCTCCGATGAAGTACCCCAATCCACGGACGTATTGTAACCCTCGCCGAAGTCTTCGTACCGACGATAGATTAGTTTCATGAAGCTTTGCTCCTCATCAAAGGATAACAAGTTTGGTGGATTGTAAGGAACAAATGTCCCTTTGGTTTTTTCTGACACCTCCAAGGCAACACCAAAAAATGCTTTCTCATTAGCTTCGTTTTTTTTATTCAACTGAGGTGGCTCATTCCGCTTAAGTTTTATGGTAGCCTTGTTGACAAGAATTATTTTAATAAATGCAGTCTCACTCCCCGCTTTACCGGGCATATATTGATAGTACACCCAAAGACTTGGAGAATCTTTAATAGTAATGTGATCTCGGATGATTCGGCGGTTAGATGCCAGTGCGGGAAAGCTAATCTTTTCATCGAACGGCGTTGCCTCGTAGATTGGTGTGGGTTTACTCCTAGCAGACGGCTGCCTATAAATAGTCTTTAAGTCAGTTACCGCATTTTTTAACTGATTGTATATTTCTAACCAATAGATTAAGTCTCGGTAGATACCTACTGTTTTGGTTGCGCGAATTCTTCTGCTAATCAGACTGAATAACGTATCTTCATAAATCCTTGTGTACTCGGTCGCAACATCACGAAATCGCCTAGTCGACCGCTTGAATAACTCTTCATCCGGAAACGCACTTGTAATTCGAGGCACAAGGTGACGAATACGAACTTCCTCTAGATATTTATAGTCTATGTCGTGTAAATGTTCAGTGACATTTACGTTTGGTTTCACATAAATAAAGAGATTGCCGTCCAATGTTTCAGTAGCAAATACCGTTGAGAGATGCTCTGATACTAACTGTGCAATTTCCTTTTGATTTTTCGGTATCCAGTAGCCCAGTTTTCTTTCACGGCACTCATCAGCCTTTACCCTCCTGTACGTACGAAATCGTAGTCTGAATTTTAGATCTCTTTCGAAATTGACGTGATTATTAATTGAAAACGAAATCCCGCATGTATTGGGGTAATTCTGATTCTTACTTGAAGTATTTTCAATATGGTAATCCTTGAAATTCTCATCATCAGCCTTTGAGTTTTCTCCTTCTTCTCCGAAAGAATCCTCTTCCTCAGCATTTACTTGATCTTGATCTCCCTCATCATCGTCTCCGTTATCAGATTGCACCTCGTCTGCGTCAATTGCAATCGGGAACAGGATGGCTGAGCTATATTGATAAGCAGGAACTTCGCTAATCACTTCGTGGATATTTTCGAATGCCGTACATTCCTCAATTTTTTTTCCTTGAAACTCATTCCGATACCACTCTGTCAACATGAAATATCTTTTATTAAATGCACCGGGTCCTATAATTTGCTCCCGAGTAAACAACTCAAGATTGGCACGCTTTGCATTTATTTTTATGTTCATTTTTTCATTCATGATTGAGTCGTTTTATAACAGTCACTCGATGCAAAAGCAGGTTTTTCGAAATACCATTAACAATTGATCTGGCGTTTGATATTCTGTCTTTCCCTGAGTCAGCACTCAAAATCCCAGTGTGATTTTCATATAAACTAGCAACATGCTCAAGTACATCTTCATCAACGTTGACCCCAAAAGCATCTTTCGGGGCGATATAATTAATTATAGATGAATATGCACGTTTCATGGCATTCTCATTCTTTCTGCACTTATAACAATCCCAAGCCCTTTCAACATCCTCGATATTCAGATAACCGCAGACGATTGCCCAGTCGTTATAACCTCTTGGCAATAGAATTGTGCCCTCCGGAGTGCCCAACCATTCGCTTTCAAACCAGCCTAGACTAATACTTAATCCGGAATTCTTTAGGAGTGAGTACACTTGAGTCGCTGACCTCGTTTTCTCTTTGAGCGAGTCTCTCCATTTCAAAGCTTTGGGTGGCATGCTCGAAAGTTTGTTGGTAATACTCTCTCTATCGAGATTGGCGGTAACATCTCCTAGTGGAACAAAGCGCATGTCCTTTTCAAGCACGCAAGCATTTGTGGTGAGAAGAAAACCTCTTTCTTCCAGAAGCACCTTTGTTTTAGGCTTAAGTGTAAGCTCCGCTCCATTCTCAGTTGTAATCAAGATGTCATAATTATTCTCAACGCTTCGTGATTCTCGTTCAGCCAAAAGGCTCGCCACTTCATGTTCTAAAAGAGGATCGAAACTAAAATCGACAGGTGGCTCTGCCTCGATCTCTTCGTTCTGCTCACCTAGATATACACTCCGATACTTCTTAATCTTAGTTCTAATTTCCAAAAGCAGTTCACTCTTTTTGGATTTCCATTTTGCTGCTAATGTTTCATGATTCGTATCAACTCTAGGTCTTGCCCCGAGGAGAACTGCATCATACTGATGGCGTGCAATAAGGTATTTCAAAAATGGTTGGTGAGCATAGTACAGGAAGTCAGGTACTATAGTCCTAATTCGATATCGGTTGGTTAAATGCACCATATTTGACAGCATCGTCACATTGAATGGGTCAAGCACAACGATTTCGCTATCTGTCGCTTTTCCGTTAAGCAAATCATCAAAGTCAATTACTGCGTTGAATGATTCTTGCATTCGGAACCTGAACGACGATGTCGCTTCACGATAAAGCGCTGATGATGGAAGAACTGCATCGGCAACGAGGGGACTTGCTAAAAATGAACTTGACCAGTCCAAGTCGTAGATCATTTTAATTACCTCATCGACATCTTGTCTCAATGATCGTTGGACTCCTGGAAAATCCAGGTAGTACTGCTTTTGCCAGTACGATACATCTTTCGTCGTATTGACACACATTAGCCATTTTGCGGGAAAAGGAGTCTTAAAATGATTTTCAATTGATTTCCATGATTCTTTTAAGTCAACCAGTTTTATAAAAAGCTCTTTGCTATGTCCAGTCTCGACCACTTCAATTCCACCAAGTAATTTCGACACGTCACCTTCCGCTTCGTCGTAAATTTCGGATGGCGTCAAGAACACCTCATTGGCTTTAATTTCCTGGTACTGGAGTCTGGTACCAAATGATAACTCAAACTTTCGTGATGATTTGAGTTCGGTATAAAAGACCGAACTGATGTTACTCGCATAAGGATACTTATAAAATATACTTTTCGATACGTCAAGTACTCTAAGTGAAGTAAAGAAAGAATCAAGCTGTTCATAATCTCGAAACGACGCACCTGCGATAGCTTTGGTCAACAACTTTTTCGAAGGTGTGTGAAATGATCGGCTTACAAAGATTGTCAAGTCTTTTTCTAAGTCGATGAGCACCGGGTGATTAATTACCCGATGTTTAGCTACTGCAGAAAACAGATGAAAAGCATCAAAAACAGGTTCATTGTAAAGTGTGCTACTGATTTGCTGTACATTGAAAACCGGAAAAAATCTCTGAGGAGATAACACCGTATCCTGTCCGAACCTCAGATTTGCATTGTCGATCTTATTAAATGGCAACGAGAAGTCACTTGACTTGTTCCTTGCATCTAAATACCGGAAGACATCGAATAGTGCGGAGTTAGCAAAATCGAAAGCTTTCTGTTTGTTAAGCAGTTTAAAAAGCAAGTCAGAATACAAAATGTACTCAGTATAACACTGTTGATCCCCGCTATCAAATGCTGGTACCTTTAAAGAGAGCGATGTCTGGTCGGATTCAAGGAACGAATAATAACATCTTCCAATAGTGCTCAGAGCATAAGAATTCGAAACGGTTAGATGCTTTGAGGCAAGTGCGTCCATGACGATCTCATGGAATCGCGAAAACTGAAGTATCGTCTGCCTTAATTCCAAATCAATATATTCAATTCATATATCGCGCGGGTTACACCCACATAATTTTGAGTCCTTGTTTGCTCATTGATACACGGAGTAACCAGGATTACATTGTCACATTCCAATCCCCGATATTTAATCGGAGTCGTGTAACGCATTCTCTGATCAGCGACATTAATATTTGCCTCGGTCAGCTCCACGAACTCTTTAGAAAAAAAGTCGTGAACAAATGCGCAGAAATCCTCTAGCAGATCGCTATGAATTAGAAACACATATTTTGAATGTTCGAAGTTTACTTTCACTAGGATATTCTTAATCGCACCAAGTTTATCGACCGGCGTAACAACCTGCCGAATGCGGTTGGAATAATCTTTCAGAATAGTTTTGACTTTGTTGTTCCTAATCTTATCTGAAAGCTCTATGATCTCCTTATTCTGGCAGCCTCTCCAAACTGTATCGAACAAATAGTGCGCGTAATTCATATCCATGAAAAATGAAGCGTACACCTCGATATCCTTGAAGTCCTGCATAATGGCCTGATCCGGGTCGTATAGAATCAACCACTTGGGCGAATGAAACTCGCGATCCATTTCTACTGCAAAATCGTAAAGGCCTTTGTCGAAGAACTCTTGAGCCTCGTCGACTATGATGAAATCAATGTCCTCCCCCACGTTCTCTTTTTTCATCTCGTTAAAAAAAATCTTAAACGAGAGCGAATTTTGGTCGAGCTCATATTCAGCATAGGCCAGATGCTCCATCCTAGACCGCAGTAGCTTATTGGCACAAAGAAATATGCCTTTTTGCTGACGCAACAGCGCCTCAGCAAAAAACTTTGTTGCAAGCACCGTCTTCCCTGTTCCAGGCGCCCCCTGCACGATTACCTTGCGATTTCTACCTAAGCCATTTAGAATTTCAAAATTCTCCTCAAGAAGAATGTCGTTTTTTATTTTGTCTGGATTAAAGCCGTATGTCGTCTGCGTTGGGAACAATTCAGATCGTAATCGATTAATTTCTGACCGATTTAACTCCGGGAAAAAACTCCATATTTTTTCATCCACTCGCCTGCGGTCTATCAGAGGATCCATTTCAACCACTAGATTCCTTCTAGCATGTTTAGGCAAATGGTGCAAAAACTCAAAGAGAACTTTGTTCTTCGCAAAAGATGTTTCAATGCCGTCAAAATTCTTCTTGCAAAGGAACATGTGTTTATAGCCAATTAATTGCGGACCCTTCAATTCAAAACCCGATTCATGAGGAAAAATTACTGCGCGATATATAAACGGCCCCGACCGAATCAGCCTTTTTAAGGAATGTGCGTAACCCTTAACTTGATTGAAAGGGTTTTCGATTTCGTAACGATCTTGTCCACTATAGCTATAATAAACATCATTGCCATCAACTGCGATGCCACCCCCTTTTATCTCGACAAGAAGAATTCCGTATTTATTCAATATCAAATAATCAATCTCTCCTTCAACTTTTCTGGCACCAGAAGGATGGCTGGAGAGATTGTAGCTATGCTTGACAAACCAAGTTTCATCTGCCAAGAAATGATTGTCAGTGAATTTTTGCAACTCCTGATAAAACCAGAGTTCACCGTAAAGTGGACTCCCATCCTCCTTCCGGATAACGGACTCCAGATTATTCTGAGGATAGTTGTCAATAAAGTGAATCGGCATAATTTCCTGGCTTACTCGCTGTTCGCGATAGTTGCTATCTTGTTGATCGCATATAGAGCAAACAATTGTTTGATGGGCACGACGTCCTTATGCTTAAATACCCTTTCTTTCTGTTTGAATGTGCCACTCCCGACCTTGGTCTTCTTGATAATCGCGCCAACTTTCTCGACTAACTCAGTCGGTTCCAAAAGCCCCTTGTTCGATCTCTGAGCCTCGTACATTTTTTGCAGCGACGCGGCTTTACCAATGATTTCTGTAAAGCCATTGTCAATAACTCTGAGAAACTGTTCCCCTTTTTCTAACTTCCTTACAGTAGCCTTAAGTTTTTTATACAGTCCATCTTTCAAATTGAAGGTTGGGAACCCGTCGCCATTCCCATATTGGATTGACGTTCGCCACTTGTTTATTTTATCCCCATTTGTCCCAATGTTATAGTTCGACAGCGTAACCGTTAAGTTACCATCCTTAAATGCATGTCTGCGAAATCGTGAATCAACAATTCTCTTCGGGGGAGAGTCAAATTTCTTTCGCTGATAAGTATTCAAGCTAATAACCCCTTTAAGCTTACATGATTTAGAAATAACTAATCCACGCGTTGGCCTTATGCCCATTTCATTTCTTGTAAGCATCGCAAATGAGCGGCTCACTGAGGGGCATACTGCATTTCCTATCAAACGCCATTTCATCCCCTTACTGGTACCAAGAAATTGATAGGTAATCGGAAAACCCATTATAGAGGCCGCTTCGCGAATCGTAGGAGTCCGGTACTGACCGTCACCTTTTCGATTATATTCAGAGCGATAAATATGAGCCTCGCGCGAACTTGTAATAATTGTAGCTGTTATTGTGCGGCT
>DASYTA010000541.1:0-10018 GCA_036002745.1 Cyclobacteriaceae bacterium
TCGAATAAATAAGTAGAAATACCTAACAGGATCATTCCGAAAATAATAATGACGTGATTGATCATTAAAGCAGCTTGATTGTTTTTGATGATCATCAAACTGCCCATTACAATAAGAACGATGATGGATACTGGGATTTCAGTAGTAGTAAAAATTTCAGGCGAATTCCCGAAGCCCAATGATTTCCAAACTTCGGCTGAATAGTTATCGCGCAGATCGCGAAACACTGTCATGAGCATGTAGGCTAAAACAAATAAGATGATGCCAGGCAAAAATGTAGCAATGAATTTATTTCGTTCTTCTTTGTTCATCGGTTGTCTTCTTGTGCGGAGTTGTTCGTCAATGGAAGAAGGAGGAGGAAGTTGATTTAAGAGCACGATAAAAATGAGCAGCGGAATAAAAAACAACACACTTGCCGTAAAAGGCATCCACAATTCGCTCACGCCCCAATCTCGAATTATAAATCCACCAACGGATTTGCAAAGTCCGGCTGAAAAAATAAAACTGATGGATAAACCCGCTCCTAAAACTTCGGTAAATCGTCTTCCTTCGAGATAGCCAAACACCATCCCCCACACCATGCCGAGTGGAAGCCCGTTGGTGAATAGAAATATAATATTATACGGTGAAGGAACGATGGCAAACAAAAACCACGAGGCGATCGCGATACCAACCATTAACAAGATTCCATTCGATCGCGATGATGCCTTTAGCTCAGATATGATTTTAATTCCGATAAACTTGGAGAGCGCATAACCAATCACCTGAAAAATTACCAACCAACTTTTATAACTCACATTCCAAAATTCCATTCCCTGAAAAGTGGCAACAGAAAATGTTTTTCTGAAAGAGTAAACGCAGGTGTAAAGACAGAAAGCTACGCCGGCGGCATAAATGGAAAACCACACACCATTGGTTTTCTCAAGCCAACGCGTGATGAATGATTTAGAACCGCTCATTCCTTGCATTGGCGAAAATTGATAATTGAATGTTTATTTAGAGTTAATGCGCTGTTATCATTTTAGTTTTTATTTTGAATGGTAAACTGAAATGAAAATGAACAAAGAGAACGTTGCTGATCTTGCAATTGTGGGTGCAGGCATTGTTGGCCTTGCGCACGCTTATCATGCTTTGAAACTCGGATTGAAAGTTGTTCTCTTTGAAAAAGAACATTTCGCTGTCGGTGCTTCAGTCAGAAATTTTGGAATGATCTGGCCAATCGGGCAGGCGCCAGGCGAAGGACTTGAACTAGCGTTGCGAAGCCGCGAGCATTGGATAGATATTTCTAAACAAGCTGGATTCTGGCTTGACCCGAGTGGATCTCTTCATGTCGTTTACCATCAGGATGAATGGGAGGTGCTCAATGAATTTGTGAACTTATATCCCGATCAATATCAAACACAATTACTTTCTCCGGAAGAAGTTTTAAAAAAATCACCAGCCGTTAACTCAAACGGACTGTTAGGCGGTTTGTGGAGTAGTACTGAATGTGTGGTCAATCCACGTGAAGCGGTGAGAAGAATTCCTCAATGGCTGCAAGAGAAGTATGGACTTGAAATGAGATTTGGTCAACAGGTCAATGAAATTTCGTTGCCCAAGATTGTAACTTCTCAAGAAACCTGGTTGGTGGAAAGAGTGATCATCTGTAGCGGGGCTGATTTTGAAACATTATATCCACAAGTGTTTAATGAGAATGCGATTACCAAATGCAAATTGCAAATGATGAAGGCAACTCCGTCTAAAAAATTAGATATAGGTCCTTCTTTATGTGCGGGCCTAACACTACGGCACTATCAAGCTTTCGCAGAATGCCCTTCATTAAAAAAAGTAGACGAACGGTATGATAACGAATTAAAAGATTTCAAAACCCATGGCATACATGTTTTGCTTTCTCAAAATAATTACGGAGAGCTGATCATTGGCGATTCGCATCATTATGGAAAGACCCATGAACCATTTGATCGAGAAGAAGTCAATCAAATTATTCTGAACTACCTGAAGACTTTTCTCAATGTGGAGGATTTCCAAATCACCGAACGGTGGCATGGAATTTATCCGAAGCTACCGGGTAAGCTAAACTTGATTGCAGAACCAGAAAAGAATGTGACTGTTGTAAATGGAGTTGGAGGTGCAGGGATGACACTGTCTTTCGGTCTTGCAGAAAAAGTGATTGAGAATGTTTATAGTACATACCATCTTCAACTGTAGCTTCGTTGAATTGATAAAAACATAACAGTAAAGAGACGTTTGAGTAACGATCATTATGGAGCTTTGCGGCAAGAAACATAATGAAAGCTTTCCTGATAGCTTGCTATTTTTTGGTTCATCAGGTCACAGCAGCAGCAACGCAACCTGAGAAGGAAAGCCCACCCCTAAAAAAAATCAAAATACTTTCGTGGAACATTTACATGCTGCCTCATTTGGTGGCATCTCACTCTGATAAAAAGGAGCGTGCGCGAGTTATCGGCGAAACTTTATCAGACAGTGATTATGATGTAATTTTCTTTCAAGAAGCATTTCATTCTACAGCACGAAACAAAATTCTTGCGCAATTACAAGCCAAGTTCCCTTACCATGCCGGGCCAGCAAACAGAAAACTCTTTTCGATAAAAGCCAACAGCGGACTTTGGATTTTTAGCAAATACCCAATTGACAAAATTGAATCGATCATTTACAAAAATAAATTTGGCATTGATGCTCTTTCACGCAAGGGGGCTTTGTTGGTTGAGCTTAATGTGCAAGGCCAGCGAATACAGATTGCCGGCACCCATCTTCAGAACTGTGGACCGGTTTGGTTGCGTCAGGTGCAGTGTGTTGAGTTTTACGAACGACTTTTAAAACCAAATGCCCGAGATGGTGTGCCTCAAATAATTTGTGGAGATTTTAACATTGATCGCTATACAACGAAAGAAGACTATCGGTTTATGCTACAGGCGCTTGATGCAAAAGATAGTAATGACGAGACCGATCAATATTCCTATGATAGAATTAGTAACGATTTGCATGTGGAGAAGGGCAATCGCAAGGATTTGATTGATTATATTTTATTTAGAAGTAATGGCGGACTGGCTATTTGCTCCAACTCCGTGACACCAATAAAAAGAAAGTGGAGTTTCAAACATTCTGATCTCTCCGATCATTATGCGATACAAGCCGAAATCAATTTTTCGAATTTGAATCTCTCCACTGTGGCTTTAGCGAAATAATTTTCTAATCCTTTCCTTCTGTTTTAATAAAGTAAAATACAAGCATGACTACGTTGCCTTTGCTGTTATTTACCGGCATGTGAGGTATAGAGGCATCGAAGTAAAGTGAATCGCCCTCTTCTAGTTTGATAACTTCATCACCAATGTGATAATCGCAACGACCATGAAGAATGTATTTGAATTCGTATCCATCGGTGATCGTTGTTTTGCTTGCCGATTTTGGTTTGATGGTGAGTAGATACGTTTGCATTCTGCAAGGCGAAAGCATTTGAGAAAAAATAAAATTGTAATCAAATCCTGGTCGGTCTTCCTTATTGGCCAAAATGTATTCACTTTGTTTTAGATGGAGATAAGATTTACCTCCGGTTAACAAACTCGTTTCAAAAAAATCTTTTGGGTTGGTGTTAAGGGCCTTTGCGAGGTTCATGAAAACAGGAAGCGAGGGAATAGTCCTTCCGTTTTCGATTTTTGACAGAAGCCCTTTACTTAATACGGTTCGCTTGCTTAAATCACTGAGTGTAACGCCTTGTCGCAAGCGTATCTCCTTGATTTTTTTAGCAATGCCTTCCGTCATTTCATAGTCTACCATAGCTCGAGTTTACTCTTTGTCAACTTTTTGCGGATCATTAAAGAAACCAAACAATTATTAACTGTTCGTTAAGGAAAATTGACGTTTTAGAGATTGATCATCGCTGTTTGCCTCTGATGGGTTTATGCAACTGTTATCATAGAAAAATCTCCGACTGTTTTTTTAATGCCATCATAACAGCATGCTAAAGGCAGCGTTAAAGTGTTTCGCAAATTTTGGTGATAAACAAATCAACCTAAAATATGCATCTTACTTTACTGCAAAAAGGAAAGAAACTAAGGAACAGTGGAATGCTGTTGCTGATGTTTTTGATCGCGGTAACATCGGCAATGGCGCAGAATGTTACTGGAGTCACTCAAAGAGTTACCTCCGGAAGAATTACTTCCTCAGAAGACAACGGCCCCATGCCTGGGGTAAACGTTGTAATTAAAGGCTCAAACAATGGTACGGTGACAGACACCGATGGGAGCTACCAAATTGCCGGCGCAAATGCTAACGATGTGATCATCTTTACATTTGTCGGTTATGCATCCAAAGAAGTTACTGTTGGTGAATTGACCAAGCTTGATATTGTATTGACTCCTGATACGAAGCAACTCAATGAAGTTGTGATCACAGCTTTGGGCATTGAAAAGGATGCGGGAAAAGTTGGTTATGCCGTTCAGAAAGTACAAGGTGCTGACTTGGTAAAGGCTCGTGAACCTAACGCAGTTAACTCTCTAGCGGGAAAAGTTGCCGGGCTAACAGTTGGCTCATCACCAGAAATGATGGGAAGACCCAACGTTGTATTAAGAGGAAATTCGGATGTTTTATTTGTTGTTGATGGTGTGCCCATCAGTACTGACACTTGGAATATAAGTTCAGATGATATTGAAACCTATACAGTATTAAAGGGACCCAATGCTTCAGCTCTTTATGGGTCGCGTGGTCAAAATGGAGCAATTTTAATAACCACAAAAAAAGCCTCAAAAGAAAGACCCTTTACGATCGAGTTTAACTCAAGCACTATGTTCGACAAAGGTTTTTTAACCAATCTTCAAACTCAAGATGAATATGGTCCCGGCGACAATTATCAATATGCATATGGCAATGATCCCCTCGGTAAAACAGGAATTAATAGTGGTGATTATGACATTTGGGGACCGCGCTTTAATTTTTCTGATGGCCCTACACGCTCAGTACCTCAATATGATAGCCCCATCGATCCTGTGACTGGAATACGCCAAGGTACTCCATGGGTCAACAGAGGAAAAAATAATCTCAACAGATTTATACAAACCGGAATTCTTTCCACAAATAATCTTTCTATCTCATCGAGAACAGATCGGGCAGATTTAAGATTTTCTATTTCTCAGAATTCACAGAGAGGAATTATTCCAAATACTAGTTTGAATACTACGAATGTAAACATGTCTCAAGGTTTTAATTTTTCGCCTAAACTCAGACTTGAGTCAACGATCAATTATAATCACCAAGGCAGTCCTAACACTCCCGATGTACAATACGGACCAAATAGTTTGATATATAACATCGCTATTTGGGGCGGGGCTGATTGGAATGTTGATGATATGAAAAGCTACTGGGAAGATGGTAAGGTAGGTGTTCAACAAAAGTATGCGGAGCACGTAAAGTATAACAACCCCTACTTCGTTGCTAATGAATGGTTGAGAGGACACTACAAAAACGATCTCTATGGCCAGGTGAAATTATCCTATAAGATAAATAACCATTTTGATGTTTCTGTTCGCACTCAAATAAGCACATGGGATCAATTTAAGAGTGAAAAAATGCCGTACTCGGCAATCTCTTATGACCGTTACGTAGCGCAGGGAGACTACCGAGAAGATAAAAGAAATCTGTTTGAAAATAATACCGACGTGCTGGTTAAGTACACGCAGAATTTTGGAAAGATATCCATCAATGCACTTGGTGGAGCAAACTTAAGAACGTTCTCCTACCGTTCTTTTTATGGCACTACCGATTACTTGAGTGTTCCTGGTGTATACAATTTTAACAACTCCAAAAATGCGGCCCGCTTCTTCAACTTCAATTCAGATATGCAAGTTGGTAGTGCTTATTATACGCTTGACTTAGGGTATCACAACTATTTCAATATTTCAACCACTGGCAGAGTTGATAAATTATCTACACTCCCAAGTTCAAACAACACTTACTTCTACCCTTCAGTATCGATCAGCACTGTAATAAATGAGTATGTTAAACTTCCAGAGGTAATTACATTTTTAAAACTAAGAGCTTCTTATGCAAATGTGAAAGACGGTCTTACTCAGTATACCATTGGTCCTTCATTCGCTGCATTAGGAATAAAAACTTTACCAATGGTGGGTTATGGTGCATTCAATACAACAAATCTGAATGGAGCCTATCAGGTAAGTAGCAGTGCCTATGATGGACCTAGCTATGGAAATGGTTCTTATTACAGTACCAATAATCTTTACAATAATCAGCCATCTACATCATACACCAATGTAATTAGCAATCCCAATCTTAAACCCAGTTCTACATCTTCTTTTGAGTATGGCGTAGATGCTAAATTTTTAGAAAATAGAATTGGTATTGGAGCTACCTTCTTTGATAACATCAATGGCCCCAAAATTTTCAATCTGCCAGTTTCGGAAGCGACTGGATATTCTTCAGCGATTCAAAATGGAATAAAGACACAGAAGCAAGGGATCGAGTTGACATTGTCAGCAACTCCACTTCGCAATGCCAATGGCTTGACTTGGGATGTAATAGCGAACTGGTCAACTTTCAAAGAAACGTTGAAAGAAATTTATCCTGCTGATCCTACTATAACGAATTACAACACTTATTTAAAAGTAGGAGACAGAATGGATAAATGGTATGGCGGTAAATTTTATAGAAGCAATGATGGAAGCATCATAACAAAAAGTGGATTACCTATGCAAGACAATGCGACGCCACAATTCTTAGGCTATACCAATCCTGATTGGGTATTTGGAATCAATAACAAATTCGCGTACAAAAATTTTACGCTAAGCTTTCAATTTGACGGACGAGTTGGTGGTGTGATTCTAGATTATAACGAGGTAAAGTTGATGCAAGGAGGAAGACATATATGGACAACTCAAGGAGACATGGGCGTGGCCAGAAAGTTAGAAGATGCTGAAGTATTCGCCACTAACTCTACAAGTGGTCATTATGTTGGCAATGGTGAAGAGATTGTTGGGGGTACACCCAATATTGTGAATGGAGTAATCACCAATATGAATGAGTTGACATTTGCAAAAAATACCACTGCTGTTAATCTTCAGAATTGGGTTGGAGGCACAAGAAATTTTGACGAGGCCGATCGAATAAGCAGAACGTTTGTCAAATTAAGAGAGGTTATACTTGGCTATAATCTTCCTAAGTCGGCACTAGCTAAAACGCCAATTCGTCAGGCATCCTTTTCTATTGTTGCACGCAATGTATTTTATTGGGGCGCTGTAAAAGATTATGATATCGATCCTTTTTCCAGCGGCTACAACTTTTCCAACAACAGTACTGTAACTGCTGGTACGCTACAAACACCTACCGTTCGCAGATATGGATTTAACATAAATCTGGTATTCTAATCATCAACTCAAAAATGATTTCAACTATGAAAAATAATTTTTTTAGCAAAGGGTATTGGGTGATGACGATATTAGTCGTGTTATCCGCCTGCAAAGATTTTAGTGAATTGGAAAAAAATCCAAACGCTGCAACATCGTCGCCTCCTAATCTTATATTAAATGGAGCATTGGCTGAGATGTACAAGTACGATGCGTTCGGTTACACACCGTGGTCGGATGCTCAGAAATGGAATCAATTTTATATCAGTAATTACTACTACTACGGTGACAACCGTTATAGCTGGGTGACTGGTGATTTTGCCAAACGTTATGGCTCATTAAAAAATATAGGCAAGATGGAAGAATCAGCGAAAAGCGCTGGTGCGCCAACCGTTAACCCCTATGCCGCCATTGGTAAATTTTTGAAGGCATATTATTTTACTCAGCTTACTCAGCAAATGGGAAACATTCCATTTACTGAAGCTTTAGACCTCACCAAACTTAGGCCAGCATACGATGATCAAAAAACTGTCTATGCCGGAATTCTTCAGCTGCTAGAAGATGCAAATACAGATTTGAGTGCTCTAATTGCCAAAGGTGACATCTCACTGAATGGAGATTTTTATTTCAACAACAACTTAGCGAGCTGGCAAAAGGTCGTGAATTCATTCAAGTTGAGAGTTATGATCAGTCTTTCTAAAAGAGTGGATGATGGTGCAGCGGCTGATCTCGGGATTCCGCAAAAATTCACTGATGTGATTACGAACAAAGCAAAGTATCCGGTGTTTGAATCGAATGCTGATAATTTAAAATATGTCTATAATGGACAGTTTAATCTTTATCCGAGAAACCCAGGATCAATTGGATCAACGAATTTCCGTGAAAACATTTCAGCAACTTATTTAGGAATTGTTACATCACTAAAAGATCCTAGAACATATACTGCAGCAACTCCTGCGCCTTATCAAATTGGAAACGTTAGTCCTACAGGAACTTTATACAATCCTGGATTAGGAAAAGCGCTAAACGATTTCACTGCTTATGTAGGAGGTGACCAATCGAAAGACATGTCGGTGTTACTGGCTGACGCCGGAACAGGAACGTATCAATATGGCACACAAAATATTGGCAATGGATTGTATTCCTATGAAAATGCAATTCGCTATTACGGATCAAATGATGGATCTACTTGCGAGCCATTTATTATTATCGGTTACCCTGAATTGTGTTTCAATATCGCAGAAGGTTTTCACAAAGGTTGGGTTTCAGGTAAAACAGCAACCGATGTTGAGACCTATTATGTGAATGGGATCAAGGCTTCTATGGATATGGTGAAAATTGTAGATGGAGGGAGCATCCCTATCGGAGATTTAAATGGTCATCAACTCGGAACAGTTATAGCTGATGTTAGCGGATATCTTACTGGTGTTAAATACAAGGGAATAAATACCGATGGGTATAACCAAATTCTGACTCAGAAATATATTGCATTCTTTCAAAATTCGGGTTTAGAAGCTTTTTATAATCAACGAAGAACTGGAATACCGACCTTTATTGCTGGAGGCACCGGTACTGGAAACGGAGGCCTAATTCCAAGAAGATGGCAGTATCCTTATAATGAGATAACAGCCAATACCGAAAACTATAAAACTGCTACACAAGACCAGTTTGGTGGCTCTGATAATATCAATACAGACATCTGGATTACTAAAAAAAATTAATTGCTTAGTGTTTGAATTCCGGGACCTACAGGTCCCGGAATTATTTTTTTTAATTATCAAACTATGATACCGATGAAATACATTTTAGTCATTACCTGCTTTCTTTTTTGCGCTGAGATTTTTGCGCAAAAAAACAAAACCGAAAATGTAATACTGATCACGTTGGATGGAATGCGTTGGCAGGAAATTTTCTCTGGAGCAGAGAAAAGATTGATCACCAAGAAATTTGTTGGTGACACGGTTCAGCTTGCTAAAAAATTCTGGGATGAAAATCCGGAACGGAGGCGAGAAATTTTAATGCCTTTTTTCTGGAACACCATTAGCAAGGAAGGACAACTTTATGGTAATCGCAATCTCGGCAATAAAGTAAATGTGACTAACAATCAATGGTTTTCATATCCTGGCTATAACGAGATCCTTACAGGCTCAGCGGACAATGTTCGTATCACTTCCAATGATAAGTTTGACAATCCAAACACGAATGTTTTGGAGTTCATCAACAAACAAAAGGGATTCGAAGGAAAAGTTGCGGCGTTCACATCTTGGGAAAATTTCCCCTGGATTATCAACAGTAAGAGAAATGGCTTGTTGGTAAATTCAGGTTGGGCGAAGAGTCAACAACCTAATGAAAGAGAAAGATTACTGGATGAATTATCATTTCAGTTGCCCAACATTACCGGAGACACTCGACTTGACGCTTTAACTTTTCATTATGCATTTGAGTATGTAAAAAAGAAAAAACCAAGAGTACTTTACATTTCCTTTGATGAGACCGATCATTTTGCTCATGAAGGCCAGTATGATCATTACCTCGCCTCTGCTCAGTACACCGATGGGTTTATTCAATCTCTGTGGACATGGCTACAGAATGATCCGCAATACAAAGGCAAGACTACCTTGATTATTACTGCCGATCATGGTCGT
>DASYTA010000542.1:0-4045 GCA_036002745.1 Cyclobacteriaceae bacterium
GGTTATGGCATCGCCGAAGAAAATAAAAACAAGATTTTTGAAAGTTTCTATCAAAACCCATCTCAATTGATTGATAGCAATGGCCTGACCAAGAGCACTGGCATTGGTCTTTCGCTCACCAAAAGCTTAGTGATGATCCACCGTGGAGAAATAAGAGTTGATAGTAAACTTGGAAAAGGAAGCACGTTCTTCGTGACGATACCGATCACCAAAGAATTTTATAAGGAGGTTCAAGGAGATTACCCACCGATTCTTCCAATGCTAAACTTGAGTGAAAAAATTTCTCTTGAATTTGAAATTGATCATTATCTGGTTGACCAACCTGTAAAAGAAACAGCCATCTTGAACAAGTATCCTTATTCTCTTCTTGTCGTTGACGACAATACACAGATTACTTCCTTATTAGAGAATATCCTCTCCGATAAATATTATATTCATAAAGCGCACAACGGCAAAAAAGCGTTGGCGATTTTAGACGAAGAGCGTATTGACCTTGTGATCAGTGACATTCTAATGCCTGACATGGATGGGTTAGAACTCTGCAAGAAAATAAAAGAAAATATTCAAACAAGTCATATCCCTGTGATTCTCCTGACAGCAAAAGTAGAAATCGAAAATAGGATTCAAGGTTTGCAAGTAGGTGCTGATTCATACATCCCTAAGCCATTTCATCCGGAGCATCTTTTTATTCGAATTGAAAAGTTGATCGAGCGGATGGAGTTAATCCGCAAGAAATTCCAAAATTTTGCTGAAGTGGAGTTATCACACCTCTCACCGGGAATTGGCGAAAGAGATGATATTTTCTTTTTAAAAATTACAAAGTGTATTCAAGCTCATTTAAGCGAGCCGGAATTTAACGCAGACGATATTGGAGATGAAGTCGGAATGAGCAAGGCATCCTTGTATAGAAAGGTAAAAACAATTACTGGCCTTACTCCTCATGGGTTAATCAAACAATATCGATTAAGGAAGGCCGCCGACTTATTGAAAAACTCAACGATGAGCGTTTCTGAAGTTATCTACGAAACCGGATTTAATAGCCGATCTTATTTCTACAAATCCTTCAATGAAATGTTTCATTGTCACCCGAAGGATTTTAATACCATCACTCCTTAGATGATAAATGGAAGTGAGCAAATTCACTTTGGTGGCAAATGTTTTTCAAACTTCGCCTTATTTAACTAAACTCTTAAAAGCTGATCCAAAAATTAAGTAACCAGAATTTCCACCAATGGTGCCCTCGTTTTGTCCCCAAAAAAATGGCCAGTCATCGTAGTTTTCAAAGTGGTCGGGTTTCCTGAATAGAACACCAGGAGCAACATTGCCAGGAATGAATGAGAAATCTGCTCGGTTATTTCCATAAAACATTGCTTTCGGACGAGTAGCACCGACTGTTGCTACAAACGAATAGTTGTGATACGGATGGCAGCCAAACAACCAATTCGCAACCTTGTAAGCGTGGCTGGCGTCGACAACGTCAGGGAAATATTTGTTGGCAAAACAAATGGTGGTGCCAAAACTCGTAATCTGCCCATTACCTGCCCAGTTACCAAGGCCGATCGGCACTCCGTACGGATTATCTTTTTCAAGCCCTTTGATGTAATCATTATACTTTACAACATAGGGTTTGAGATTTTCTTTATAAGAAGCATCCATGTGCGGTATCGCATTTAATGCCGTCGGAAGAACGAAGGAGTTAACGCCACGATCAAGTGCCGGCCACAAAAGCTCTTGAAATTTCTTAGCGTATTGTTGCTCGCCAGTTGCGATATATAATTGAAGATTTGTGGAAATATCGGCTACGGCTCTCCATCCTCGTTGAAAACGAGAAGTATCCGGCGGCTGATTGGCAATTAACTCAGTTGCCTCCTTGAGAAGCCTCTTTGACTGTATCAAGGCCCTTGCTGAAAGATCGTCGTTATAACCTTTCAGTGTGCGACTTGCTGCAGCAAACATAGTTGCCGCACTGAGATCAAGACTAGGATTGCGGCTTGTGAATGCCCACATATCATCCTTAACTCCGCTCGACTTTCCGTCAGCGGCTTTTTCATATGGGCCAAGGTTCGGATTGTATTGGAGGCCGTCTGTTAGTGAGGCGGCGTCACCAAGGTGATGGTAGTTATCAAGAACAGAGTTCGTGAGCGTTTGTGTCATGTGGCCAACAATCTCTGCCTGCGCTACAAGGTTCAATGTTCCGTGCTCGATAAACTGCAAGATGTCTGGCGTTCCATCAGGACGGTGGAGATCAACATAGCGTTGCTTCTCGTCAACAAAAGTCTGATCGCGTAAGGGCTTGAAATACTCCCACGCTTGTACAAAATTCTGCACAACAAAAATGTTCGACCCTGTCTCGATGTCAAAATCTCCAGCATCAAAAAAACCACCCACATTTAATCCAGGTATCAGTTCAAGTGCCTTGTACTTAGTATCAGTCGTAGATCCTTGAGCATGCAGGTCGAAGTGATCTGTGTTTGGTGGTGCCTGAAGATACCCTTCTTTAAAGGGTTCGCCATGCCATACCCTGTAAGCTTCGTTTACAAACATATGATTCATATGGATAGGGATCCATATATCACTGGTGGCATCGGTGATCTTATCGTAGACGTTATTTTCTATTATGAAATTGTTTGTTTTAAAATTGCCATACTGGATATAGTATATGCCGGGAGTTTTGACCGAACTAAAATCAAATTTCACATAGTGATATTTAAAATAGTTACCCCAGGTTATAATGTTGCCGCTAAATACTTCGGCAGCATTGCCATCGTTGCCTATTTTATACAACGATGCTTTTGCCAGTGGTTTGTCTTTTTTGTCGAGTTCAATGACAGCCACTTTTTGTTGCGCAGGTACATAACCCACTTGCGAGAAGCCGATGTTTGGTTCTCTTATCCAACCATTAATAGCATTTGGTTCAACTGTCCAGGTCAACACCTTACCTATTTTTCCGGCGGGAAGTAAACTACGAACTACAAACCAACCATTCTGTGCCAGCATGCGGCCATCGAAAAGCATCAGGTCGACATCTTGTGAGGCTATTTTTATCAAGCGCAAAGGTTCATCGGGTGCAAGAAGAAGTGTACGTCCGGTTTCGAGGGGAAGTGGATCAATAAATTTGCCGGTGCCTCTATCATCGGAAGTTTTATATCCCTTGTACTGTTTCGGTTTTTCACCGTTGGGTCTCGTAACAGAATTACCTACCACGTACCGTGGAAACCGATTGTAACGACCATCCATCAGATAGGTCTTTGCCCAATATTGTGAAGGCAGAAACTCAAGATTAAATCCAGCACTCCCCTCAAGAGTTTTAGGAACGGGTTTGTCAAGGTAGACCGATATCTCCACGCCCTTACCCTTCGCCGTGACAACTACTCGAGAATCAAAATCGTAATCTTTATATCTTAATGTAGTCTCAATACTTTTTGAAGCACGGTCTACCTTTCGGGTTGGTGTTTCCGGAACGAGATCCCACTGCTCGGGTGTACTTGAAAGTCGAACAGCACCACCTTGCGCTGTTCTAACACCATGATGAATTAATTCGATGCCCGCATTCTTCTCATCGTTAAAACCTCCGGTGAAAAGGTTGTTGTACACAAGGACATTGACACCCTGCGTCTCAAAATACTCGAGATCGTTGAGTTTCAAATCCTGACACCTGGTATAATTGGATGCCGCCAGCACTACAATTGATAAAAAAGTAAGTTGTTTCATGTTGATAAAAAATAAGCCAAAGGAGGTATTGTCAGCATTCTTATTGATCACGACAGGTTAAATATATCAAGCGATCATTTGTGTACAAAAGGAATGGATGCTTTTGGAATATATTTAGAGAAGTTTAACTAATTGATTCCTTAGAGCGGGAAACGAGGCTCGAACTCGCGACCCTCAGCTTGGGAAGCTGATGCACATGCTTTAATCAACTTTATCCAAGTTATACCAACTTACGTAAAGTATTGATAATCAGAAAATAAAGTCGAAATAATTTTTTCGACTTGTCCACTTTTTATAGGTTGTGCCATTCAAATGCTTTTCGAATGAGGAAACC
>DASYTA010000543.1:0-3623 GCA_036002745.1 Cyclobacteriaceae bacterium
AATCAAAAATCAGGATAATCTGAAAATCCAGATAATCTTGATATATCTTTGGTCTTTCATTCTATGGAAAAACGTCCGCTGCGCAAGGAAATAAAGTATACAGCTCTTTATTATTTTATTCGTTTCCTTATTTTTTCTTCGAACATCATTCCTCGTAAAACATGGCTAAGGTTCTGTGGTATGTTGGGAAGAATAGCGTGCGCTTTTTCCCCTAAGCCAACAGAACGGATGATTCGCCATTTATCCATCGCCTTTGGAAAAGAAAAATCAGCCGAAGAGATTAAAAAACTAACTAAGAAGACGTTTGAATTGCTAGGCAAAAATGCAGGTGATATCCTTCGTTCACTCAGTGTGAAAACATTGGATGACTTAAATAAATTTCTGGTTACCACCGGAATTGAAAACTATGAGAAGGCTCACGCTAAGGGAAAAGGGGTGATGTTTCTTACTGCGCACTTAGGAGCATTTGATTTACAGATTACCAACATGGCGCTGCGCGGGCTTAAACCAAACATTATTGGCACAGCGTTAGGTGATGAAAAATTGAATGAGCTTCTCGTGAAATATCGAAATGCTTATGGCGCGATTGCCATTGAGCGTGGAAAAGAAAGTGTGCGTTTGTTTAAAGCATTAAAGTCGGGCGGATCGATTGCCATCTTAATCGATCAAGATACGAAAGTGAAAAGTCGATTTGTTAATTTTTTCGGAAAACCTTGCTCGACTCCGATTGGCGCCACAGTTCTTGCATTGAAGTCGGGATGCTCTGTTGTTCCTACCTACATTTATTTGGATGAGAATTACAAACAGCAGATGCACATTCTTCCTGAGATTCCACTGGTGTATACTGGTGATGATGAAAAAGACTTAATCATTAACACTCAAAACTTTACTGACTTCACGGAACGAGTGGTGCGTGAGCATCCTGAACAGTGGGTATGGATGCACGAGCGCTGGAAGACGAAACCGGGCGAAGAAATTGTTTAATCTTTTATTTATTTCATGAAAAGAATTCTACTACTCACCGTAATTATATTGAGCCATTCTTTTGCTCATTGTCAGCTATCGAAGACCGAGAAAAAAATTACTTCGTTGATCGATACGAATAACCCAGAGGCATTAAAGCTATTGGAAGAAGTAGTAAACATCAACAGTGGGTCGATGAATTTTGATGGTGTATACAAAGTGGGGCAAATTTTCAAAACTAGATTAGATGCACTCGGCTTTAAAACACAATGGATCGATGGCAAACCTTTCGGCCGATCAGGTCATTTGGTTGGATATCACACTGGAAACGGAACAGGCAAAACACTTTTGTTGATCGGTCACCTGGATACGGTGTTTGAACCCTCAAGCCCATTTCAGAAATATACTCTTGTGAATGATTCTACAGCCACCGGCCCTGGCGTTTCTGATATGAAAGGCGGAGACGTGATTATCATCTATTCTCTCGAAGCATTAAAGCAAACCGGTGTTCTTAAAGACATGAACATTATTGTAGTGATGACGGGCGATGAGGAACTGAGTGGAAGGCCGTTAGAATTGGCTCGCAAAGATTTGATAGAGGCGGCAAAGGTTGCCGATATTTCGATTGGCTTTGAAGATGGTAAGAGCGATCCTAAAACTGCAGTTAGTTCAAGACGTGGCTCAACCAGTTGGGAACTTAAAGTGACAGGAGTACCTGCACATTCATCTCAAATTTTTACAGATAAAATCGGGGCGGGTGCTATCTATGAAGCTTCAAGAATATTGACTGCGTTTTATGAAAAACTTTCTACTGAGAAAGACCTCACTTTTAATCCGGGGGTTATCCTTGGTGGTAGTGATGTGAAGCACGAAGAAAAAATAAATGGAGGTTCCGCTTACGGTAAGGGTAACATTGTTGCGAAAGAAACAATCGTAACGGGAGACATTCGTGCCGTATCACCTGAGCAATTGAAAAAAGCAGAAGCGATCATGCAAGAAATTGTGACCAATCACTTACCAAGAACTGAGGCTACTCTTACTTTCGATGAAGGTTATCCGCCGCTCGCTCCAACGGATGGCAATTATAAATTACTTGAACTCTATAGCAAGATTAGCGAAGACCTTGGTCAGGGAAAAGTAGTTGCAGTAAATCCTCGGGATGCTGGCGCGGCTGATATTTCTTTCACCGCTGCTTTTGTCGACATGGCAATTGATGGATTGGGCTTACCTGGTGGTTATGGGCATACCGAAAAAGAATTTGCCGATCTAAAATTGTTGCCTAAGCAAACTAAGCGAGCTGCACTTCTATTGTATCGACTTACTCAAAATCCAATTAACACTAAAAGGTAATTTTTACCTGAGCCCAACGGATCCTTCTGCAACTTTAAAAAGTTTTTTAGAATCGTAACCAATTCCGTTTTTGAAGACGGTTTCAAGTGATCGAATGGCGGAAATGTTCTTGCTGATGTCTCCATTGATGATTAATAGATCAGCAATTTTTTTAGGTTCTATGGAACCGATGGATGATTCTTGTTTGAGATACTTCGCGCCATGCAGTGTACAAATTTTTACAGCTTCAGGTATAGAGAATCCCATTTCTACAAATAATTCTAACAATCGCATATCGGCATAGCCTGCTACAATTCTTCCATCGTAGGTGGGATCTGTACCAGCAACCAATAAACCACCAGCATCATAAAAAGCTTTTTCCCAAATTTTAGCTTTGTTAAAAAGTAAATAGTCGATCGAGTCTTTTCCTTGTTTGCTCGCCCATCGTTTATAAACTTTTTCTTTTGCTTGGGGAAACAAAGCATCTACACCTCCACCTGGCACGACTTCTCTGTTGGTATAAGGCTCGAATACATTGATGGTAGATGTTAACGCAACTTTTTTACTTACCAAATGATGAATGAGATCGGTCACTTCTTTGGAATCAACAGGCATGTCGATCATTGCTTTTCTTAATTTAAATGGATCGCACTGATCTACTTTCTTGTCTTTGATAAAATCGCTGCAAGAATAAAACCCATGCTCGATATTATCAATGCCAATGTCAGCGGCTTCTCGATAAGTGATAGAACATAAATGTCCTGTTACTTTCATTCCTTTAGTATGAGCAGCTTTTACAATTCCTTTTAAATCTTCTTGAGTAATAAAATTGTAAACCTTAAAAGATGTCACACCCATATCGGCATAAAAGTTTACCGCTTTTACTGCTTGCTCTGTTGATTTAATAAAACCCAATTCAAAAATTCCTACACCTTCACGATCAATATGCGGGCTGGTAACATCCATCTTTGGTCCAGGTATATTTCCTTTTTCAATCGCCAATTTGATATTCACATCAGCCTGCGGCATAATGCTGCCAGCTGTTCGCATGCTGGTGACACCACCGGCCAAGTACAATCTTGGAAATGAGTAACTCATTTGCGCAACACCATAGGCTTTTTCCGGAATTGGTTTCGGATAGAAAAGGTGTTCGTGCAACATCACCATTCCCGGCATCGCACTTTTTCCCTCCATGTTAATGACGGTAGCGCCTTGTGGCGTTGGCAGATCTGTACCAACTTTCTCTATCACTTCGTTAATGATGAGTATATCCTGATTTGTTTTTGCTGAGCTACCGGTTCCATCTACAAGCGTCAAGTTTTGCAACAGGT
>DASYTA010000544.1:0-2695 GCA_036002745.1 Cyclobacteriaceae bacterium
AGAAAGTCTAACAGAATACGTGCTCAAAGATTCCTGGATGGTGCACACCGATCAGTATATTAAAGTATCATTGCTCATAGGGATTCCTCTCAAAGCAAGGGTTGAGGTAAAAACCAGGAGCTCGAAACCAGTGGTAAAGGAATACGAAATCCCTTTTCAAGTGTAGATGTAACCCAATATCAGCCCACGGAGTCTAAGGAGAAAAATTTTTATGCTCAATTCCTCCAGGCCCAAATTGGCTGACATCAGTTTAATCAGTCTTGCTCTTTTTTATATCGTCATGTTCGGTGGTGGCTGCTATGAACAGTTAACCATTACGAATCTGGTGACAAGCGCGCCTCCAAAGTCACTATACATTTTGCAGGGACCCTACGGATTTAAGCCTATGATTTTCTGGATAATTTTCCGCCCTATCACTATTCTCTTATACTTGCTCACATTAATTGCTAACTGGAATTACTCTGTCAGAAGAAGAAAGTTACTGCTTCTTGCATTCAGTATTGATCTCATCACAACAGTTGCCACATTCACTTATTTTGCTCCGGAGACAGGAGTTATTGCCGGTGCGGCCTATCATCAAGATATCATTAACAAGGCCTTACTTGAACGCGCACAACTTTGGAAGAATTTAAATTGGCTGAGAATTAGCGGATTTTGTGTTGGTAGCATTCTATTGCTAACCGCCATTAATCAAAATCAAAAGCTTAACGAGAAATCGAGCACTTAACCTTTCAGTAATTTTTTTAAATCAGGATGATGTTGAGAAGTGAGAAACTCCGTCACCGTGAACTCTGCCAACTTATGGATGTAAAACGGATCTTCGCTAATGATCTTATCAATTTCTTCCTTTGATTTTGCTAGTGCTAAAATGATTCCACCAGTGCGCGGCACTTTTCTGCCTGAAGCAACAAACACGTTTTGCTTATAATACTTATGCAGATATTTCACATGATCAGTCATGTGAGCATCCAACTCTTCAAGAGGAACAATATAATTCAGATTAATAATGAACATGAGCGAGCTTAAACTTTCTGTGCCCGCATTTTTCTCGCTTGCGTTATGGCGCCAATCAGAAATAGAACAAAACAAATTCCTATAGCCATTTTAATTCTTGGATCTTCAGGGCTTGATGCAAGTGGTGCATCCAGCGGTAGTCTTGTTGCTGACTCTGTAATGGCTGGTACAATATGAAAAAAGAATGTCAACGAATAGCCGATTGTCTCTACATAAGCCGATGACTTTCCTAAATTTTTCTTGGCAGCTAAATAAATAACACCCAACGTCAATAAGGTGATAATGCCTAAGATATGAGGTTTCCCAAATCCACCATGTTGAAAAATTCCAAAACCAGTGAGACAAACAATGATGGTAGTCACTACATAAGTTTTTCCAAGAGAATTACCCCATGAAATCTTTCCATCGCGAATTAGAGATATTGCACCAGTAGCCACCGCTACCAGACTGATCAATGTGTGAACAACACCAAGTGAAGTTAATCCAAAAATGACGGTTGGGCTCATATTGTTATTTAGTTTAATCTTCAAGATAATGATTTAAGAAACAATCCTATATAATTTATTGTCTTTAAGTTCGCAATGTTAATTTGCAATCGTATGAATTCTGTAATTCAAAAATCAACATTAAGTTTTTTAAAAATGCTCTCAAAGAATAATGATAGAGAGTGGTTCAATGATCACAAAGGGGAGTATTTACAAGCACAAGAAAATGCAATAGCATTTGCTGATCAGTTGATTGGCTTGATGAATCGACATGATCGGATTGAAACACCTTCTGGAAAGAAGAGCCTTTATCGTATTTATAATGATGTACGATTTTCGAATGACAAGTCTCCTTATAATCCGCGCTTTGCAGGATACTTAAGACGACACAAGCCCTTGCTTCGTGGTGGTTATTATTGGTGGATAAAACCAGGAGCCTCGCGTGTGAGTTGTGGTTTTGCGTACCCCAATCCTGAAGATCTTAAAAGAATCCGGCTCGATATCCGCGATAACTCTGACGATTGGAGGAAGATTCTTCGCGCAAAGGCCATCAAAACAAACTTCGGAATGATGGAAGGTGAGAAAGTAGCTACTACACCAAAAGGATTTGACAAAGATGATCCTGCTATCGATTTGCTTCGCTACAAACAGTTTTGGTTCACACGTCAATTTGCCGACAAAGAAGTTTTAGCATCAAATTTTCTTAACGAAGTCAACAAAACATTTAAAAGCATTCGGCCTTTTTTCGATTATATGAGCGAAGTACTTGGTACCAATTTGAATGGAGAATCGATTAATTAGTGCAACCAAATTTTTATACGTTGTTTACCTTCTTAATCTTCGTTGGATTGCTCAATTTAAAATCCTTTGATGTATTGTTGATTTTGTAATTTCTATTAACATAACCTTTTCTGTATTCTTTCACCCGTGCTTCAAACTCTAAAGTGTCGCCAACGGAAATAGACGCTTTAATAAAACTTTGTGTGTAGCTGAACCAAATATGATCAGCAATAATTTTATTCGTTTCAAGATCAACGACATTCTTTAATAAAATAGTTTCTTCGCTGTAGTTTTTGTAGTTCACCTTCTTCCCTACCCGATCAAAGAGAGCTTTGAATTTTTTACGCTTCCCTTCTTCTTTAGCAAGTTCCTTTCTCATGTTGAGCTTAATCGATCTCAATAAAATTTAGATCTTT